>CAZQVV010000147.1:0-5888 GCA_964596835.1 uncultured Thiohalophilus sp.
CCTGTACCCTTTCGGCCATGCGGTTACTTTGGTAAAGTTAGCCGCAATGTTGGTTTCTCCCCTCATCAATCGAAAAAATCAAGGATTTCAAAGACGTGTTTGAAATGGTCATAGCGGGCGGCTGGCTCATGCTGCCGATTATTCTTTCTTCCATCATGGCCTTTGCAATTGTTGGCGAACGCTTCTGGTCTTTGCAGCGCAAGCGGATTGCTCCTCTGCATCTGGTGGGTCAGGTCTGGCAGTGGCATAAAAGTGACATGCTGGATGATGAACATATTGATGCATTGATTAAAAATTCACCACTTGGCCGTGTTCTGGCGGCAGGACTGGTAAATCGTAATCACCCGCGAGAAATCATGAAGGAAGCTATCGAGGAAACCGGCCGCCAGGTAGTCATGGAGCTGGAGCGCTACCTCAATACATTGGGGACGATTGCTTCGGTGAGTCCACTGCTGGGACTGTTGGGTACAGTGATTGGCATGATCAAGGTCTTTGCGGCCATTACCCTGCATGGCGTGGGCAACCCGGGGGTGCTAGCCGGGGGAATTTCCGAAGCGTTAATTACCACGGCGGCGGGTTTGTCGGTCGCCATTCCCAGTCTGATTTTTTACCGATTTTTCCGTGGCCGGGTGGACGAACTGGTTCTGGTGATGGAAGAGGAGGCGCTGAAGATTGTCGATGTGATGCACGGTGATCGGGAGGAACGTACCGGACAGGGTAACGCGGCATGAATTTCAGTCCAAAGCGGAATAAGGATCTGGAGCTGAATATGGCGCCGCTGATCGACGTGGTCTTTCTGCTGCTGATTTTTTTCATGGTCTCGACCACCTTTAACCGGAAATCGGAGATCAGTATTGAGCTGCCTGAGTCCAGTGGCAAAGAAGCGCCACGAGAACCCTTTGTGATTAAAGTCAGTATCGACCGTCAGGGCCACTATTTTATTAACCAGCGCAAGCTCAGGGACAACAGCATTGAAACCCTGAAACGGGGTATCCGTGAACTGCGTTCACAGCAGACGAAGGATAAAACCATTCCCAAACTCATCATTAGTGCGGATCGCAATACCCCGTATCAAATTGTGGTACGGGCGATGGATGCTGCCCGGCAGTTGGGACTGGTGCATCTGATCTTCGCCACCCGGCTCACCCACCACTGAATTCTATGCCGGATATACCACAGAATACGACCGGTGCAGCGGTTTATCGGCGTCTGCTGACTTACGTCAGGCCCTACAGAAAAGCCTTTCTACTGGCGATCATGGGCATGATCCTGTTTGCCGCCACCGAGGCCGCCTTTGCGCGCATCATCCAGCCGCTGCTCGACGATGGCTTTGTCAAAAAAGATCCTTCGGCGCTGCAATGGATCCCGCTGGTCATTGTCGGCATTTTTGCAGTACGCATCATTGGCAGTTTCCTGTCCGACTATTGCATGGCCTTTGTCGCCCGCCATGTTATCCGCGATCTGCGCAAGCAGTTGTTCGGCCAGCTTCTGCGTCTGCCGGTCACATTTTACGACACCTCGTCTTCCGGCGTCCTGCTGTCGAAAATGGTTTATGACGTAGAGCAGCTGGCGGAGGCGTCTTCATCTGTTATCACGGTGCTGATCCGTGACAGCCTGACCATCGTTGCCCTGCTGATCATGTTGATGTACTACAGTGTTTGGTTGACGCTGATCCTGATCGCAACCACCCCGCTTCTGGCGGGACTGGTGGTCTATGTCAGCAAACGTTTTCGCAAGTTGAGTTACCGGATTCAGAAGTCCATGGGCAGCGTTTCCAACGTTTCAGAGGAAGTGATTGAAGCTAACCGTGAAATCAAAATCTTCGGTGGGCAGGGTTATGAAGCCCGCCAGTTTGATGAGATCAATAATCACAACTGCCGCCAGTTTTTGCGTCTGGCGGTGACCAATGCGCTGAGCTCGCCGGTAATTCAGTTTATCGTCGCCATTGCTTTTGCGCTGATGATCTTCTTCGCCTTTCAGCTTAACATGCAGGTCGGTGAATTTGGCTCCTACCTTACCGCCATGCTGCTGCTGATGCAGCATGCCAAACGCCTGACCACGGTCAACGCTACCTTGCAGCGGGGTATTGCCGCCGCCCAGAGTGTATTTGATTTTCTGGATCGCAAGTCTGAGGCGGATAACGGCAGCACGGTACTGGAGAAAGCCCGGGGTGAAATCTGGTACCGGCAGGTTACTTTTAAATATACCCCCCAGGGGGAAGATGTCCTGCATGAGATTAATCTACGGATTGAGCCGGGACAAAAAGTAGCGTTTGTGGGCCGCTCCGGCGCAGGCAAAACGACGCTGGTTAGCCTGTTGCCGCGATTTTATGATCCCTGTTCCGGACAGATTCAGCTTGACGGTTATGACACCCGCGAATTGACGCTGGAAAGTCTGCGCGCCCACCTCGCGCTGGTCAGCCAGCATGTGACGTTGTTCAATGACAGCATTGCGCATAATATAGCCTACGGCGCACTGGAGTCGGCAACCGAAGACGATGTTCACCGGGCGGCGAAAGCGGCGCATGCGCTGGAGTTTATCGAAAAGCTGCCTGAGGGTATGCAAACCATAGTGGGCGAGAATGGCGTGCTGTTGTCGGGTGGGCAGCGTCAGCGGCTGGCTATCGCCCGTGCTATTCTCAAGAATGCGCCGGTGCTGATTCTGGATGAGGCAACCTCGGCGTTGGATACCGAGTCTGAACGCTTCATTCAGAGCGCACTGGAAGAACTGATGCAGGATCGGACAACCCTGGTCATTGCCCATCGGCTATCAACGATTGAGCAGGCGGATGTTATTGTGGTGATGGATCATGGACGCATCGTCGAAACGGGTGGCCATGCTGAACTGCTGGCTAAAGACGGGCATTATGCGGCGCTGCATCGTATGCAGTTTACTGAACGATAAAAAACCATGTTTTTCGCAAAGTCACTTGAACACAGCTGGTATAACAATAATACACTGACCCTGATGTTGCGGCCCCTGACCTGGTTGTATTGTGCTGTGATATTTGTGCGGCGACTGGCGTATGGCATGGGGCTGCGAAAACGTTATCGCCTGAATGTGCCGGTTATTGTGGTCGGGAATCTGAGCGTGGGTGGAACCGGCAAAACTCCGGTCGTGGTACATATTGCCCAGCTACTGAAACGCTCAGGCTATGCGCCGGGTATTATCAGTCGGGGTTACGGCGGCAAGGCGCGGAGCTGGCCGCAGCAGGTGCGCCCGGATGCCGATCCGGTGATGGTGGGGGATGAAGCCATTCTGATTTCCCGCCGCAGTGGCTGCCCGATGGCAGTGGGACCCAACCGGGGTCTGACCGGTGAACTACTGCAAAAACATTCCGGCTGTGACATTATTATCAGTGATGATGGCTTGCAGCATTATGCCCTGGAACGGGATGTTGAGATTGTGGTGATCGATGGCATGCGCCGATTTGGTAATGGCCTGTGTCTACCGGCTGGTCCGTTGCGCGAACCGGCTTCAAAAAAAGAAAAAGTGGATTTTGTTATTACCAATGGCATGGCTATTCGGAATGAATATGCCATGCGCTATCAGGGCGAGATGCTGGTTAATCTCAATGATAGTGAAAAAACCCGCGCGCTTAGCGAGTTGATGGGGCAGAGTGTGCATGTGCTGGCGGGGATCGGCAATCCATTTCGTTTTTTTGAACAGCTACGCCGCAAGGGCTTGCAGGTGATCGAACATCCCTTTTCGGATCATCATCTTTTTAGTGCCGATGATCTGCTGTTTGATGATGACAAACCGTTACTCATGACCGAAAAAGATGCGGTCAAATGTCAGCGCTTCGCCGGTGAGAATATGTGGTACCTGCCAATTGAGATTGAAATGAATAACGACTTTGATATGCAACTACTCAACCTGTTAGAGAAGAAATAATATGGATATGAAACTGCTGGACATACTAGCCTGCCCGGTTTGCAAGGGGCCGCTGGTTTACAAGAAAGAAAATAATGAATTGATCTGCAAGGCTGATCGGCTGGCTTACCCCATTCGTGATGATATCCCGGTCATGCTGGAGGAGGAAGCCCGCCAGCTTGATGCCGGGGAAGAGATCTGAGGTTTATGTCCTACCGTGTAGTGATTCCGGCGCGCTATGCGTCGTTGCGCCTGCCCGGCAAACCCCTGCGTATACTGGCGGGCAAAACTATGCTCGAACATGTGTATCACCGCGCCTGTCAAAGCGGTGCCGGGGATGTGATTATCGCGACCGATGACGCACGTATTCATGAGACCGCCAAAAGCTTTAACGCCAACGTCTGCCTGACGGCTGGCACACACACATCAGGCACTGAACGACTGGCGGAAGTGGTGTCGGTCTGCGGCTTTGATGACAACGATATTATCGTTAACCTACAGGGTGATGAGCCTCTGATGCCGGTAGCCTGTATTGAGCAGGTTGCCCAGGCTTTGCGGGATAACCCCGAAGCTCAGGTGTCTACCCTCTGTGCGCGGATTCATGAACCCGAAGAGATTTTCGATCCCCATATCGTCAAAGTAGTCAGGGATAAAAATGAGACCGCGCTGTACTTCAGCCGCGCACCGATCCCCTGGTTCCAGGGAAAGTTTGATCGGCGGCCCCCGGAGCTATCGGATCAGGCTGAACATTACCGTCATATCGGCCTTTATGCCTACCGCGCCGGTTACATCAAAACCTACGTCAGCCAATCGAAGACCATGCTGGAAACAGTCGAATCACTGGAACAGTTGCGCGTGCTCTGGCATGGCGGAAAAATTATCGTCCCGGAAGCGGTAGAGATTCCCGGGCCTGGAGTGGATACGGAAGAGGATCTGAAAAAAGTCGAAGCACTCCTGATAGAAGCAGGCAATCCCCGCAACTAAAAAAACCGTACCAGACAGGTTATTTTGACGATGGGTAGAGCAACGCGAAACCCATCAATGAATCAATATCCTTAAACTCACGAAAAATGTCCCGAAGAACAAAGTCCAACAACACAACAGCAGTAAAATTTACCCAGACAGTGCAGTTTTCACCATTTCAATTTTGCTATTAGCCTCATCCATATCCACTGAGCTCACATCGGTTTCCATTCCCAGTTTTTCAAAGGCGGGAACGCTGGCCCAGTCTACCTGACCGTAAGGCCGATTTGTGCCATAGGCGTCCTGCATATTGGCGACGATGACGATATCAACATAGTCCGGTGACCCCTCATGACGACGACTGAGATTTTCATGTTCGGCCGCGACCTTGACAAGTTCTTCTGAAAAATTCCATGTTCGTAAAATAGCCGCGCCAATTTTTACATGGGCGCTGGTAATAATATTATCCAGCGCTTGTTCGTCACCCAGCAGTTCAGGGTAGTCCTCGGCTCGGCTAAGGATGGGCAGGATGCCGATATCATGCACCAGACCGGCGAGCAGAGCCTGATCCGCCTGCAGGTTGGGCTGCGGTATGGAGAGGGCGCTGGCAATGGCGGCGATCTGGGTGCTGTTTTCCCAGACCGCGCGCAATCGCACGTCGGTGGCATCGGTGGTGGCCTGGAACATCTGCTCCATGGCGATACTGGTCACCAGGTTACGCACCATGTTACTGCCCATACGGGCGACGGCGGCTTCGACGGTTTCTACCTGGCGGCTGGCGCGTAGTAACGGGCTGTTGGAAATCTGAATCAACCTTGCAGAGAGGGCGGCGTCATTCGTGATGACGTGGGCGACATCCATCATCGAGGAATTGTCATCCTCCAATGTATCGCGGACTTTCAACGCCACTTCAGGCAAGGTGGGAAGGACAAGCCTGTCCTTTTCCAGATCCTCAAGAAGACCGTTCAAGAAAGATGATTCCACTGAAGACACAGGATACTCCCTAACCTGGATAAACCACAAGATAAGTACCTTCACGAAATAATTTTCTA
>CAZQVV010000148.1:0-2339 GCA_964596835.1 uncultured Thiohalophilus sp.
GACATAAAGTGCCGGGAACGAGGAGAGAAATGCCGGGAGCAAATGAGCTTGATAAGAGTTTAACATTAACCATAGCCCCTTCCAGGGGCTTTCATCATGCCACCCGCTCTGCGGGTGGTTGTTAATTCTTTTTACCATTGACGCCAAAACCCGTAGAATGCGGCTTAGAAATTTTACTGAAAATTAAATTTTAAGCCAAACACTATGGTCCATGAGTAAAGAATCCTATAACGCCGACGCGATTGAAGTCCTCACCGGACTGGAGCCGGTACGCAAGCGTCCCGGCATGTACACTCAGACTGAACGTCCCAACCACCTGGCTCAGGAAGTCATTGACAACAGTGTCGATGAAGCCATCGTGGGCTATGCCCGCAGGCTGGAGCTTGTGTTGTTCAAAGATGGCTCTGTCCAGGTCAGCGATGATGGCCGGGGAATGCCTGTGGATATGCACAAAGGTGAAAAAGTTTCGGGGGTGGAAGTGGTCCTGACCCGCTTGCACGCGGGGGGCAAATTCTCCAACAAAAACTATCAGTTTTCCGGCGGCCTGCACGGCGTCGGGGTCTCGGTGGTCAATGCCCTGTCGAGGCGCCTGGAAGTCTGGATAAAACGCGACGGCAAAGAATACAACATGGTTTTTGCTCATGGTGAGCCGATCTCAAAACTGAAACAGACAGGTTCAGTGGGCAAGCGCAACACTGGCACCACCCTGCGTTTCTGGCCGGACACGAAATACTTCGATTCGCCCCATTTTTCCATTCCCCGGCTCAAGCACGTATTGCGCGCCAAAGCCGTGTTGTGTCCCGGCTTGATGGTCAGCTTCAAGGATGAGAAAAGCGGTGAGGTAGAAGAATGGTGCTATGAAAAGGGTCTCAACGCCTATCTCATGGAAGCGCTGAACGGCGTGGAAATTCTGCCGCAGGAGATGTTTGTTGGCAGCATGGCCGGTAATGACGAAGCGGTGGACTGGGCCCTGGCCTGGGTTGCGGATGGCAGCATCAATGTGGCTGAGAGCTATGTCAACCTGATTCCAACGGCCCAGGGTGGCACCCATGTCAACGGTTTGCGAACCGGCCTGACCGAAGCGGTGCGCGAGTTTTGTGAGATCCATAATCTTGTGCCCCGTGGCGTCAAGCTATCGCCCGAAGATGTCTGGGACAAGGTCAGTTACGTGCTCTCGGTTAAAATTTCCGATCCGCAGTTTTCCGGCCAGACCAAAGAACGTCTGTCTTCGCGTGAATGTGCGGCCTTTGTTTCCGGTATCGTCAAGGATGCCTTTGGTTTATGGCTGAATCAGAATGTAGAAGAAGCGGGGCGTATTGCCGAGCTGGCGATTAACAATGCCCAGAGCCGTCTGCGCGCCGGGCGCAAGGTGGTGCGCAAGAAAGTCACCCAGGGGCCGGCCTTACCCGGCAAGCTGGCGGACTGCGCTTCCCAGGATCCCATGCAGGGCGAACTGTTTCTGGTGGAAGGCGATTCGGCTGGCGGTTCGGCCAAGCAGGGCCGGGATCGCGAGTTCCAGGCTATCATGCCCTTGCGCGGTAAAATTTTGAATACCTGGGAAGTGGATTCAGCCGAAGTCCTGGCCTCGCAGGAAGTGCATGATATCTCGGTTGCGCTCGGGGTGGATCCGGGTTCCAGTGATCTCAAGGGATTGCGTTACGGCAAGGTGATTATTCTTGCTGATGCCGATTCAGATGGTGCGCATATCGCCACGCTGTTAACGGCCCTGTTCCTGCGTCACTTCAAGAGCCTGGTAGACGAAGGTCACGTCCATGTCGCGATGCCGCCTTTATATCGCATTGATGTTGGCAAGCAGGTTTTCTACGCCACCGATGACAGTGAACGTCAGGGTGTGCTGGATCGGATCAGCGCGGAAAAAATAAAAGGCAAGGTTAACGTTACCCGCTTCAAAGGTCTGGGCGAAATGAACCCCTTACAGCTACGCGAAACCACCATGGATCCCGATACCCGCCGACTGGCTAGACTGGTTATCGAATCCGGTGACGGCACAGCACAGATGATGGACATGCTGCTGGCCAAGAAACGCGCCGCAGACAGAAAAAAATGGCTGGAAGAAAAAGGTGACCTGGCTGAGGTTTGAATTAAGATATGTGTTATTAACGCAGAGACGCAAAGACGCAGAGTTTTAATGTTTAAGCCTCGTTCCCACGCTCCCGCGCGGGAATGCATACTGGAACTTATTGGCATGAGTTTCCACGCGGAGCAAGGGAACCAGTAAAAATATTTTTTCTCTGCGCCTTTGCGTCTCTGCGTTCTCTGCGATCAATAACGGGAATACGTGAAATGGACTGTGGTGCCATTTTCTCTGCGTGTAACAA
>CAZQVV010000148.1:2439-5784 GCA_964596835.1 uncultured Thiohalophilus sp.
TGTTGTTATCCGAACTGGGACAGGGTACGGTGGAATGGCAACCCAATTTTGATGGTAGCCTGAAAGAACCTGTACTTCTTCCAGCGCAGGTGCCCAATGTATTGCTAAACGGCGCCACCGGCATTGCCGTAGGTATGACGACCGATATTCCGCCGCATAATCTGCGTGAAGTGGTCTCGGCCTGTATTCATTTATTACAGAACCCAAAGGCCACGGTACAAGAATTATGTGAATTTATCCCCGGCCCCGACTATCCCACTGAGGCGGAAATCATTACACCGAAAGCCGATCTGTTGCAGATGTATGAGAAAGGCAACGGCAGCCTGCGTATGCGTGCCCGTTATGAAAAAGAGCACGACGATATCATTATAACCGCTCTGCCGCATCAGGCTTCACCGGCCAGAATACTGGAACAGATCGCAGCCCAGATGAATGCAAAGAAATTGCCGATGGTGGCCGACATCCGTGATGAGTCGGACCATGAAAATCCGACCCGGCTGCTGATCATTCCTCGCTCCAACCGGGTGAATGCCGACGAACTAATGACCCACCTGTTTGCCACCACGGATCTGGAACGCAGTTACCGCATCAACATGAATATGATCGGTCTCAATGGACGACCAGCGGTGAGAAATCTCGCCCGGCTGTTGAATGAATGGCTCAGCTTCCGGACTGAAACTGTGCGTCGGCGTTTGCAATATCGGCTGGACAAGATCACCCGCCGGTTACATCTTCTCGATGGCCTGCTGATAGCCTATCTCAATATCGACGAAGTCATTCGCATTATTCGTGAAAATGACAAACCAAAACCGGTATTAATGAAACGTTTCAAACTCAGCGAAGAACAGGCGGAAGCTATTCTTGAACTGAAGTTGCGGCATCTGGCCCGGCTTGAAGAAATGAATATTCGCGCCGAGCAGAAAGAACTCGGTGAAGAACGCGGTGCTCTGGAAAAAATCCTGTCCTCGAATCAGCGTTTGAAAACCCTGATTCGCAAGGAGCTGGAGGCGGTGATCAAGGAACATGGCAATGATCGCCGGTCACCCATTGTTGCACGGGATGCTGCTCAGGCTATGAGTGAAACTGATTTGATCAGCGCCGATCCGATCACTATTATCATTTCAGAAAAAGGCTGGATGCGAGCGGCCAAAGGACATGAGGTCGATCCTTTTACACTGAATTACAAGTCCGGTGATGCCTGGCTGGATAGCACGCGTGGCAAGACCAACCAGCTGGCTGTGTTTATCGACTCCACTGGCCGCACCTATTCGCTACCCGCGCATACTTTGCCATCCGCGCGCGGTCAGGGTGAACCGCTGACCAGCCGTCTGACCCCGATCAGTGGTGCCATCTTCTGCGGGGTAATGAGCGGTGATCCCTCGCAATTATATTTGTTAGCGACTGATTTCGGTTACGGTTTTATCGCCCGGCTCGAAGACATGATGACCAAAAACCGAAAAGGTAAAACCATGTTAAAGGTTGCCGCAGGAGCCAAAGTTTTGCCACCTGTGCCGGTTACCGATATGGAGACACACTGGGTTGCGGTGGTGACGAATGAAGGCCGTCTGTTGATTCATCATATCGAAGAGTTACCCCAATTGCCGAAGGGCAAGGGTGTAAAAATTATTAACATCCCTTCCAATAAAGCCAAACTGCGTGAGGAATATGTCAGCGCGATCACGGTCATCGATCAGGATGATTATCTGGTGATTCATTCCGGCAAGCGACACAAACTGTTAAAAACAGCGGATATGGAAAAATTTGAAGGCGAGCGCGCCCAGCGTGGCCACCTGCTGCCGCAAGGCTTCCGCACCGTTGAACGCATGCATCCGGAAGAAAAACAAAAACTTATATGAATTTTCTGGTTCCCACGCGGGAGCGTGGGACCCGTGAACGCTTATGTGAATTTTTAGTGACAGGTTGTTTAAAGACTTTATTTGCTTGATGCCATTTTTTACACTGTCGAGGTTCCGAATTGAATAGCCGCCAGGGAGTGCAGGCAATGAGAATGATAATAAAACAAATTCTGGTTTCCACTGTAGTTTTAAGCTTAACCGCGTGTGGGGGAGGTAATTCTGATCCTGGATCAACCCCGACCCCTGGTACGAGTACAGGTGACACGACTAATGCAAAAAATGGAACGGAGGTCGTGGTGTCGGGGGGGATAGCAAATTTTAAAACCAACACAGCCCCTCCGGATACCTTTATACAGCTCGAACAATCTGATCAGAATCCGGATGCATTTCCCGTGATATCCTCTATATCCGCACGTGATGCAGATCGCCTGGCCATCAATGACAAAATCCTTGTTACCAACGATGAAGGCGCCGCCGATCTGAATGACCGGCATCTTAAGGTTATCGATCTCAATAGTTTCAAAGAGGTAGGACGTCTGAATAGTGTCTATACCGTACTGGCGCTTAATTTTGCAGCCGATGGCACACTCTATGTTGATACCGTGGGCCAGGGTTTGCGTCAAATTAGCCTCTCAGATCCCGGCGCACCGTTTCAGGTAAGGCGGATACTGACATTCTTTACGGATTTTGAATCATATATACAAGATAATATACTCTATCAGGCAACGGGGGTTAATGGTCTGGATATATGGAGTATTGAAACAGCTAAAAATGATGAGAATGATGAAAATACTGAAGACGATGAAGACACTGGCAAGCCCACACTGCTAAGCCGATTAACCTTTAAAGATAAAAATGAGACTAAAGATGAAAGTGTCTTCCCTTTTCAGGTGCGAGCGCTGGCTACGCCTGATCAAACCGTACTCTCCGCCGCAGAGAAGAACAAGAAAACCCTGCTCATCGCCGCCCGTGCCGACGGCGTTTTTGTTCTTGATGTGACTGATCCTGCTGCTCCCTTTATCCGTGATCGCTATTTTCCGGAAAACACACAAGTCTGGGATATCGCCGTCGCGGGATCCTATGCGTACCTGGCCGCAGGCAGCCAGATACACGTACTTAACATTAGTGATCTCGATAACATCGTACCCGTCATCGGCATTGATATACCTGGATCTGTCAAAAAAGTCAGAGTGAATGACGGTTACGTTGCTTTCGCATTAGCAGATGCGGGCGTATTGTTGCATCGTCTTACAGATGATCCCAAAATAAAGTCAAATTATACACTCATCCCCATGCCCAAAGAGGCTATTGCTGAGGAAGCCGTGTATCAATCGAATGCGGTATATGTCGCTACTGGAACCCGTGTCTTGAAGTTATCTAAGTAACCTGAACTCGAGACGAAGTGCATTGTTCGAGAGTTCAGATAATCTAAACCCGTGAGAAGGAACTCACATGCCACACGCCCTCAATAGCCCCGACAACCCTGATT
>CAZQVV010000149.1:0-5742 GCA_964596835.1 uncultured Thiohalophilus sp.
CGCTTCCCGCTCTACCCATCCTACTCACTTTTGGCTATCCGTAGGATGGGTAGAGCGAAGCACGAAGTCCAGAGGGGAAACCCATCAACATATCCTCAGGAGTAACCTGTTTTACTGAATAGTTACCATATTGATAACAAATAGCACGGAAGGACGGTTAGTTTTCGCGGCCAATAAACAACCTCGCAGCAAGCTGACGGGGTATTAAACTGTGCATGCTGATGGGTTTCCCTTCGCTCTACCCATCCTACTGTTTTTCACTGCAAACAGCGGAGAATTAAACCCGGAGAGATTGAAAAAACCAGTGTGTCATCACTCTATTTTGTAAGCCTCCCGGATTTCATTTACAAATATCCAGCCTGCGGATGCCTGACCGGTACGCGCCTGCTCGCGGACGATCTTGACAATCGCATCACTTTTGTCATCTGCTATCATGAGTTCCAGTTTGATCTCGGTAATAACTGAGCCGCCCAGCTCCAGAGAGTAATTCTGTTCATTGTTGCCCATTGCTGCCAGCGTGCCTTTCACATCCACCACCGAAATATTGCAATTATCATCACATAATCCTGAATGCCTGAGCGTATGCAAAACATCGGCTATGCGGTTGCGATGAATAAAGGCTTTGATCTCTTTCATTATTTTTTCTCCTTGCGTGTTTCCATCCACTCATAGATAACAGGTAGAAGCACCAGGGTCAGTAAGGTTGAGGTAATCAAACCACCGACCACTACCGTGGCGAGCGGCCGTTGGGTTTCAGCACCCACACCACTGGAGAGCAGCATGGGAATCAGGCCGAGAATGGCGACGCTGGCGGTCATCATGACCGGGCGCAGTCTGAGTTCCGCCCCCTTGCGTACCGCTTCGCTCACCGTCAGTCCCTTTTCGCGCAGTTCGTTGATAAAGCTCACCAGCACAATACCATTAAGCATGGCTACCCCAAATACGGCGATAAAACCGATAGCCGATGGCACCGACAGGTACTGTCCGGAGATCCATAACGAGATCAGCCCGCCGATCGCGGCAAAGGGAACATTAGCGATGATCAGGGTGGCATACCTGACCGAATTGAATGCGGTATAAAGTAAAACGAAAATGAAGAAAATCGTCAACGGCACAATGATGGATAACCGCTTCAGCGCCCGTTGCTGATTCTCGAACGCACCGCCCCATTCGATCCAGTAACCGGGCGGCAATTTTACCTGTTTGGCAATGGCCACATTGGCGTCTTTGACAAAACCGTCCACATCGCGGCCACGGACATCCATTTGCACCACCGCATAGCGTTGCAACTGTTCACGCCGCACGAAGGAGTAACCTTCGGCTGTGGTCACCTGAGCCACCCGTGACAAGGGTACAATCGCCCCCCCTGCCGTGCGTAAGGGGATATTGCGAATATCTTCCACGGAATCCCGAGAGGCATTATTCAGGCGTGCGGTAATATCAAAACGTTTGACGCCATCGATGAGAGTAGACACCGGGCTATTACCAATGCCGGTTCTGACCACCGTGAGGACATCATCCGCATTCAATCCATAACGTGCGAGCGCCTCACGATCAACCTTGATCCGGATCTGGGGCTTGCCGAGGTTCGCTTCCAGAGACAGATCCGCCACACCAGGTACCGTAGCCACTGCGTTTTTAATCTCGTTACTCAGACGATCGAGTTCCGCCAGATCCTGACCATAAAGTTTCACCGCCAGGGTCGCACGCACGCCCGAGATCAATTCCTCGACCCGCATTTGAATAGGTTGGGTAAAGGCAATCACGGCCGTGGGTACGGTTTTCTCCAGCGCCTCGCGCATTGCATCGGCCAGATCGCCTATCGAACGCGTCCATTTATCTTTAGGTTTCAGCCCGGTGTAAATCTCCATGTAGTTGACATCGGCGGTCTCACCTTTTTCCGCCCGCCCGATCATGGCGATGGTGGTACTCACTTCCGGAAATTTTGACAGCGCCGCCTCGATCTTCTTTGAGATCTTGATCGACTCATCAAGCGAGGTTGAAGGGATGGAGGTCACGCGCCACATGATCGAACCTTCCTGCAGGGTAGGCATAAACTCTTTCCCCAGAAAAGGAAACAGCGCCAGACTTCCGGCCAGTAATGCCACCGCCGCGATCAGCACCGTCTTTTTATTTAACAACGACCAGGCCAGGAGCGGCAGATAACCGCGTTTGATCCCGCTCACCAGCAGGGTGTCACGCTCTTCTTTCGGCTTCAAGATCAGCGCGGCCAGTACCGGAATAATCGTCAAAGTCAACAACAGTGAACCGGCCATGGCAAAACTGATATTAAAGGCCATGGGTTTGAACAGCTTGCCTTCCAGACCCTGAAGACTGAACAGGGGCATGAAAACCACGATGATGATGATAATAGCAAAGGTAATTGGGTTAGCTACCTCACGCGCCGCGGTTAATACGGCGGCGGTGCGATTGACTTTTTCACCTCGCTCTCGCCACTCGGCCATGATACGAAAAGCGTTTTCAGTCATCACCACCGCCCCGTCCACCATCATACCAATACCAATCGCCAGACCCGCCAGCGACATTAAATTAGCCGACAGGCCCGCCTCTTTCATAAAGATGAAGGCAATTAACATTGACAAGGGCAGGGCGGCAATCACGACAATGGCTGATCGCAGTTCACCGAGAAACAGGAACAAGACGATGGCGACCAGAATGGAACCTTCAATCAGCGCCCGCTCGGCGGTTTCCACCGCCTTTTCCACCAGATCGGTGCGTTCATAAACGGGTTTGATCACCGCCCCTTTGGGCAGGGCTGACTGGGCGATGGCGACTTTTTTCTTGACCGCATCCACAACATCGGCGGCATTAGCCCCAATGCGCGATAAGGCCATACCCAGCACCACCTCCCTGCCATCACGGGTCACGGCGCCAAAACGCAGAGCCGGCCCCTGTTTAATGGTCGCGACATCGTGCAGATATACGGGCGTACCGTTGACCACCTTGACCATGATATTACCGATATCACGCTCGTTCGACACCAGCCCCAGCCCACGCACCAGATATTGTTCGGGTCCCAGGTTAATATACTGACCACCTACCTGACGATTGTTGGCCTGAATCACGTTCATAATGTCCCGGTAACTGAGTTTGTATTTAATCAGGCGCATGGGATCGATCACCACCTGGAACTGGCGTTCCTGCCCACCCCATGACATCACATCATCGACACCCGGCGCGGTGCGCAGGATCAACCTCACCGTCCAGTCCTGAAGGGTGCGCAGATCCATGTCGCTCAAGGCGCCTGACTTCAGTTTTTTATCGGCTCGTTCCACCGTATACCAGAAAACCTGACCCAGACCTGAAGTGTTGGGGCCCATCTCCGGTCGGCCATACTCTTGCGGCATTCGGTTACTGACTTCCTGCAACCGCTCCATGACCAGCCGACGGGCAAAATAGATGTCCATGCTGTCTTCAAAATAAACCGACACGTAGGACAGACCAAACAGGCTCACCGAGCGGATTTCCGTCACCCCCGGCAGACCCGCCATACCCGATTCCACGGGAAAGGTCAGTAACTGTTCCACATCTTCAGCCGCCAACCCTCCTGACTCGGTATAAATATTCACCTGTACTGGGGTGACATCCGGGAAGGCGTCAATGGGAATCGTATTCACCGCCCGTGCGCCCAGAAAGCCAACCACAATGAAAATAATAATGACCAGAAATTTATAGCGTAGCGACGCTTCAACCAGATTATTCAACATGATTTATCTTCCTTAATGGTCTTCGCCAATCTGTGACTTGAGCACCAGCGATTTCAGCAGGAAGGCCCCCTTGATCACGACCTCATCACCCACTGCCAGGCCAGCCCGGATCTCGGTAAAACCGCTACGGGTGCGGCCCGTCTCAACTGGCATGGGAAACAGCTCGTCGCCTTTCACTTTGAATACTGTGGGTGAACCCTGCATCAGGATCACCGCCGTCTGCGCAACCGCGATTATCGGCGCCGCATTACCGGTTTGCACTACCGTTTGTACGAACTGACCCGGATGCAATATGTCACCGGCATTGGCTACTTCAATACGAATGGATTGAGTACGCGTGGTTTCATTCAGCCGGTGATGGCGCTGAATAACCCGGCCCTTGATCCAGGTTTTGCCATCGATGCTGACGCTGGCGCTGGCACCGCGTTTGATACGCACCGCATCTTCCGGTGATAGTTGCGCCTCGACCCAAAGGACTGATTCATCGCTAATTTCAAATAGCAGGCGCCCAGGCTCGGCCAGTTCACCAACAATAAAATTATCATCAATAATGGTTCCGGCCTGCGGACTGAACAGATCAAAGGCACCGGTTGCCCTTGAGACATCCTTCTGTTTTAGCAGCGCGCTAATCTGAGTTTTACTCATGCCATAGGCCAGCACCCGCGCATAGGCCTGCTGCCGTGCTACCTGTGCAGCAACATAGCGCCGCTCGGAGACGACCTTGCGACCCAGCCCTTTTACCCGCCGCCATTCACGATCTGCAACCAGCAAGGTGCCCTGTGCATCCGCCATATCAACACTGGACAAGGTAACCAGCCGCTGCCCTTTCGTGACTTCATCACCGAGCACGGCATGGCGTTTGATCACCTGGGCGCTGATTCGTGGCGTCACCTGGGCGGAACGATAAATGTTGATGGATACCTCACCGGGCGCCCTGACCAGATCAGACAGGGCATGCCGTTTCACCCGCGCCGTTCTAATCCCTTGCGCCTGGCGTGTTGAGGCATCCATTTTTAATAAGCCTTGTGCATGATCTTCACCGGCATAACCCGGCGCCCCGTAAAACAGACTGAATGATAAAATAAATAAAATTGAATAACGCATAATCAGCTTCTCATTAACCAAGTTGATCGATCGGCGTATTTCTTTAAAGCGCCGGCCCAATCTAACAAAGGTAGTGGAAAATCCGCTTTTTATTCAGCCGCAGCTGAAAAAAAAATAGTTTGCGGAATAAATCAGAACGCCGACGCGGCAATAATATTTTTATCTGTATGGGTATAACAGGCAATGAGGCAGCCTGGCTACATACCAGAAACAGAGTTCCGCGTCGGAATGAGTGATCAGGCTTTGGGGGGTTGGGTAGGGGGTTGTTGGATACGGGAATAAAAGAATTTAAGCCGGGTGCAAAGATTGCCGCCGACTGAATGGAACCCGGAAAGCATGCCGCCCTGTGTCAAGGCGACAAGATGGGCGCTGGCATGGGCGCAGTGTCCACAGAAATCGAAGTCAACGATACTTTTCGATGGCGCATTATTCTCTGCGGACTGGCTGGCAAACTGCCCGGATATGAACTCGGCACTGCTATCCACCGCCCAGACAATATTTGTCAGGAACAGACTCAGCGCCAAAATATAAACCAGCCTTTTTTTCATACTGGTATCGTGCATTAATTCTATCCATGATGCAAGCCAGAGATAAATCCACACCACAAAATAAAAGGGCATCCTGCGATGCCCTTTATATACCTGGCGGAGAGCGAGGGATTCGAACCCTCGATGGGCGTTAACCCATACACCCTTAGCAGGGGTGCGCCTTCAGCCACTCGGCCAGCTCTCCCATTGAGGCTGCAAAGGATACTAAATAACTGTTCCTAATACCAGAACACTTGCAATACTCCACGTTCGTAGTGAGTCCTTCGACTTCGCCCATGAAGAGCCTTGTCGAACCATGAGCGTGAAAATGCTGAAAATTGAGTGCTTAATCTGCTTGTCCTTCGACAAGCTTCCTTCGACAA
>CAZQVV010000150.1:0-5584 GCA_964596835.1 uncultured Thiohalophilus sp.
TCGACGCGGCTCTCCTGAGTGAAATCGAAGGGCTCAGGACTTCACCACGAACGTGAAAATTCACAGGTGATCGGGTATTTGGAACACTTAATTTAGGCAGAAAACCCGTATAGCACAGGTGCTGCTGTCGGTCGGTTGCCCGCCCCTCTGATCTAGGGTAAACCCTTAGATACACCTTGCGCTTAATCCTGCATCATGAATATAGATCAACGTGACAACAAAAATGATTGCCTGTCACAAATGATATAAATGTGACGAGGCTTTGATCAAAGCCTGATAACAGTCTATAAAATAACAGACTTGATTATTACAGGTTTCAATTAGCTATAATTTTTTTAAGGAGAAAATAGATGGAAAAGCGCTGGAATGAACGCAAGCATGTTCAGATCAATGCCATGATTAATTCAACCGACACATTAATCAGCGGCAAAACCAATAATATCAGCATGGGCGGCATGTATCTTAAAATTGCGCCAGGAATAAATATCCGCAGTCGGCATGCTATCAGTGTTTCTCTGAGTGATGGTGATGATACAGTCACCTTCCAGTCTACAATTATCCGTATCGATGAAGATGGGCTGGCGCTTAAATTTTCAAACTACTCACCCGAAATGCTTAGAATGTTACGCAAACTACTGGAGGATGAAGCGGATACCCAGGCCCGCCTACATTAAAAACCGGAAATACACTGAGATACCAAAGTTGCGGGTTTTGCTTTGCGGTTCACTCACCACTGAACCCGTGTAGGCACCCTTCGTCGTCAATTCAACAACATTGCCACGATTCAGATTCCAACGAGTGTAATAGGGTTCGATTGTTATTTCAGGACCCTTGCCAGAAGAACGGAACGTCCAGGGAAGAGCAAGACGCAGTCCCCAGTCTTTGCCCAGATTCAGACTGGCATTATCATAGCCACCATAACCTAGAAAATTTACTTCCATATCGGCCTGCAACATCCGCATTGCACGGGCATTCAGGCTGATATGAGAGGCCCACGTTCTGAATATGGGAACGTTCACCCCCAGCAGGGCATAACTCCAGGAATAGAATTCCAGCATCCCCGCCACCTGCAAACCGCTATTTATTGTGGTTGGACGGATATTTCGCCGCCAGAAATAATAGCCCAGCCCCCCGTATAGGGTGACGGTAGAAAACTGGTAACCGGTTATTGCGGTAGTATCAAATATATCCGCATTCGAACGGCTGTTGATGGGTAAGCCGGACAGGGAGGGTGATTTAAAAGACTGGGTCTGGCCCTGATATTTTATATCGCCAAAATAATAATTCAGCGCCAGTGATGCGTACCAGTTAGGCCAGTGCAATGTACCGCCTAGCAGCAAACCGGGTAACACCCCGGTTTCCTCATCATACCAGGCACCATTGATGTCGAATTCTGTATAGCTAAAGCTCATCAACGAAGTGCCGGTAAAAAGCTCCAGCCGCGATGCTTTCAGGAAATTCTCTGGGCCAAACTCAAGCGGGGCGGGTTCAGTTTTATCGTTTTTATCCAGGCTTGTCTTGATGACGGATATCAGGTTTTCATGGGAGTCCTCAGTCACAGCGGGCATTAACCTGGCTAACACTCCTTTCCCCGGTAGCGCGTTCGTTGGCGTGCTATTTGAAATCACTCTTGGCATCGAAATGTTTTCAGCGGCGGGTGTAAAAACAGCTTTCACAACGGCAGTGTTTTCCGGAGCAGAAAGAACCGGGATGGGTAGTACGCATAAAATAGAAAAAAGAAACGACAGAACCAGCTTGCTCAACTTAACCATAACTCCATATCAGCATACACAAAGTATTCGATCTAACACGGTTTTCAAGGAAACCGGATAAAGACTTCAAATACCAGGACACCGGGCAACGACTGTAAAATCACAGAATCAGCTTGTTTTTGTTAATCTGCAAAGGACGGATTGAAAGCCCATAGTGTATAATGATGATCTTTCACACATCTTTTTCAGTTACATTTTTATTTATTCTTCTGGATTGTGGTTTATGCAATTAAACAGTCTGACTGCAGTATCCCCTATTGATGGCCGTTATGGTAGCAAAACTGACATTTTACGTCCGATTTTCAGTGAATACGGCCTGATCCATCATCGCGTCAGAGTTGAGGTGCGCTGGCTTCAACATCTCGCTGCATCAACGCAAATCAGTGAGGTTCCTGAGTTTTCCGCGCACGCCCAATCCATGCTGGATAACATTGTCGAGCAGTTTTCACTCGAAGATGCCCAACGGGTGAAAAACATCGAGTGCAGCACCAATCACGACGTCAAGGCCGTGGAGTACTTTCTCAAGGAAAAGATCGCCGGTAATGCTGAGCTGGAAAACGTCAGCGAATTTATCCATTTCGCCTGCACCTCCGAGGACATCAACAACCTCTCCTATGCCCTGATGCTGACCGAGGCGCGCAACCAGATCATGCTCGGCCAGATGGATGAACTCATCGACAGCCTTCGTAAAATGGCACATGACTATGCCGGCGTTCCCATGCTCTCTCACACCCACGGCCAGCCCGCCTCACCCACGACCGTCGGCAAGGAAATGGCTAACGTGGTTGCGCGTCTGCAACGTCAACGCCAGCAGATAGCCGCCATTGAGATACAGGGGAAAATGAATGGCGCCGTCGGCAACTATAACGCCCACCTGAGCGCCTACCCTGATATCGACTGGCCGATCTTTGCGCGTAACTTTGTTACTTCACTGGGACTGAGCTGGAATGCCTATACCACCCAGATCGAACCTCATGATTACATCGCCGAGCTGTTCGATGCCCTGGCCCGTTTCAATACTATTTTGCTGGACTTCAATCGCGACATCTGGACCTATATTTCCATGGGTTACTTCAAGCAGAAAACCATCGCCGGTGAAGTCGGCTCCTCCACCATGCCGCACAAGGTCAACCCTATCGATTTTGAAAACTCCGAAGGCAACCTGGGGCTGGCCAATGCTATATTTAACCATCTATCGAGCAAACTTCCCCTATCACGCATGCAGAGGGATCTGACCGATTCCACCGTGCTGCGCAATCTTGGCGTGGGCATCGCTCACTCGATGATTGCCTGGCAATCCTGCCTGCGCGGCATTAACAAACTGCAAGTCAACGAGGCCCGTCTGGGCGCACACCTGGATGAAAACTGGGAAGTGCTGGCTGAGCCGGTACAAACCGTGATGCGCCGTTACGGCATTGAAAAACCTTACGAGAAACTCAAAGAGTTGACCCGGGGCCAGCGTATTGATGCCGCCACTATGCAGACCTTTATCGAAAAGCTGGATATTCCGGAAACCGCGAAACAGCAACTCCTGGCGCTGACTCCAGCCAACTATATCGGCAATGCCGTGCAGCAGGCTAAAGATATCTAGTTCAGGATCCGATACTTTATCTAAGGTTGATGGGTTTCCCTCTGGACTTCGCACTTCGTTCTACCCATCCTACAAGGTACCTAAAGAGTAGGATGGGTAGAACGAAGTGCGAAGTCCAGAGGGAAACCCATCATTTTATTATTTTGGCAGAAAAGTCGGCAACAGGCGCTACACTATGTTTCATAGCCAGCGTTTGCGATCCTCATAAACAGACAGGTTAGCCGTGCGGATGTTGCAAAAATCAAAAAACCAACCCGGCTCGATCAGCCGCCCCTCTTTCAGGAAAACCTGTCCGCTGGGCGAACTGACGGAGCAACAGTTCCTCAGTGACTACTGGCACAAAAAACCGCTGTTAATCCAGCAGGCTTTTCCTGATTTTTCCACCCCACTCAGCCCGGACGAACTGGTTGCTCTGGCCTGCGAGAAAGACGTGGAAGCCCGCCTGATTCTGGAAAAAGACGACCCCATTCCCTGGGCCATGGAACAGGGCCTCTTTACCGAAGATCGCATCGCCGGCCTGCCGAAAACCCACTGGACTCTGCTGGTACAGGAAGCCAATCGTTATATCCCGGAGCTGGCGCAACTCCAGAATGTTTTTAATTTTATTCCTCACTGGCGCAACGACGGTGTCATAGTCAGCTATGCGCCGATGCATGGCTCAGCAGGCCCCCATATCGATCAACATGATATTTTTTTGTTACAGGGACTGGGGCGCCACCGCTGGATGATCAACCCCCAGCCGGTGGATGCCGATAATCTACTGGCGAATACCGATCTTAAAATCATGCAGAACTTCCAGGCCAGCGAAGAATGGATACTGGAGCCAGGCGACATGCTCTATCTGCCACCGGGTGTCGCCCGCTACGGAGTAGCCCTCGATGAATGCATGACTTTTTCCATCGGTTTTCGAGTCCCCAGCCATGCCGAACTTCTCAGCGCTTTCATCGATGATCGGGTTTCTGAACAGGATAACAGTCTACGCTATGCCGACGGCGACTTGCAGATTCAGAAGAATCCGGGTGAAATTACCCCCCAGGCCCTGCTTCAGATACGCGGCATCCTACAACAGGCTCTGTCTGATGATTCTATCAACCGCTGGTTTGGTCGCTATATCACCGAACCCCGGCACGGCGAACTACCGGAAGAACACGATCATACTCTGAATCCGGCTGAATTCAGAACGCGCCTTGAGCAGGCGGGTGGACTCATTCGCAGTGAACATTCCCGTTTTGCATTTATCCAGGAAGAAGAACACATATATCTGTATATCGATGGCCGGGAATATGATCTGTTACCCAACTGGATCTATATTGCCCAGCTCATCTGTAACCACTGCCAGCTGAAACTGGACATGCTACAAGCCTGGCTGGATGACAAGGTTTTCATCGAACTGTTCTGTGCTCTGTATAACCATCGCAAATTTAACTTTCCTGACAGATCATAATAAAGAAGGAAACTAACGCCATGCTGCGCCCACCGTTCCTGATCCTGCTCTTACTCTTTTGCCTGCTACCGGGTTCGCCGATCTGGGCCGATAGCAGCGTCATGCAACTGGAAACGTTCAAACTTCGCAACCGTCCGGCAACGGATCTGTTACCGCTGGTTAAACCCTTTCTGGATCCCGAAGGCGCCATCCGTGGACAGGGCTATAAACTGTTTGTTAAGTCCACTGGCGCCAACCTCAAACAGATCAGCCAGATTATTGCCGAACTGGACGTGGCGCTTAAACGCCTGCGCATATTTATTTCTACCGATACTCGCAGCTTTGATGCGCAGGAAAAACATCAACTACAGACATATCCCGGGGTCGCACAAAATAGCGATAGCCCCAATGTTCAGAAAATCATTATCAGCAAAGGTCCGCAACACAGGATCACGACCCGGGTTTACAGTACCGCACAGCGTAGTCGCCAACCCGCTGCCCAGCAGGTGCAGTTACTCGAAGGACAGTGGGCCTCGATCAATAGCGGCTACGCGATTCCCATCGCCGACCGGCAGCGCAATGCAGATGGCACGGTAACCGAGACTATTCGTTACCATAAGCTTGGCTTCAGCTTCAAGGTTCGCGCCTACGTCAATGGCAACAAAGCGTATCTGACTTTACGTCCCCGGCATGAAAAGCTCAGCCGCCAGGGTGGCGGCAATATCGTTATGCAGAATATCGAAACCAGCCTCATCGTCAATCTCGGCCAGTGGACTGAAATCGGGGGTACTCAACCGC
>CAZQVV010000151.1:0-5565 GCA_964596835.1 uncultured Thiohalophilus sp.
ACCGTTCGTCCTGAGCCTGTCGAAGGAAGCCTGTCGAATAAAAACCGTTCGTCCTGAGCCTGTCGAAGGAAGCCTGTCGAATAAAAACCGTTCGTCCTGAGCTTGTCGAAGGAAGCCTGTCGAAGGACATATATGTTAAATTATAGCGGTTTTCTGCTCCATATTCATGGTTCGGCGAGCTTATCCCGAGCGTAGAATATACGATCTGATCTGCTGTTTGGAGCAGATTTTAAGGTTGAAAATAGAGAGTTACAGCCATCCTGATATGCGGGAAAGAAAAGCCGTTCGATCCTTGGCGATGTCTTCATGAATACCGATGCGTTTCAAAAGATATTTGTTGCTTTCGATTGAGTTCCAGCCTCTTGATGTTGTAATCGCTCCAGAATAATGTTGTCTCACAAGTTTAAGCGCTGTTTCTGAGTAGTCACCATTAGGAAAGCAAAATGTTGTTACGGGTTTACCTGATTGTTGCTCAATAATTTGTTTGCTGTGAATGATTTCTTTTTTAATAATTTCTATGGGCGTTTGGCTGTTTAGCCGGACGTGGTGACAGGTATGACTGCCTGCCTCAATAAGATCCGAATCGATCATTTCATTTATTTGGGGCCAGTCCAGTAGAGAAGAATTTCGGGGTGTATTTTTTAATTTGAGTTCTGAATCAATACGATCCAGCCGAATATGGATTTCTCGATCAGATAATTGTTTGGCATGGGCAATAAGCTGTGTTATTTGTTCACTTGAAGGAGCGATATCCAGGAATTTATAGTCTGTTACTGCACAACGCAGCCATTGCAACTCGGGGTTTGACCATCGGTGAGATTGTGTAGTTGAAATTGATGTGACGATGCGTGCAAGACGCTCAGGCCAGAACTGTGCATTGGTGCCAATCATGTCTGACACCAAAAAAATAGTTGCCGGTATTTGCCTTTCTTGCAAGATAGGATAGGCGAATTCATAATTGTCAGCCCATCCATCGTCGAAAGTAATGGCGCAAGCCTTATCAGGGAGCGGCAAGCCTTTTTGTTTTTTATCAAGCCATTCAGAAAGCTTAATGAATTCAAAAAACTGCGCGAGTATTTCAAGATTATTGCGGAACGTATCTGGTGTAACATACATTCCAGGTTCTTCCAGTTTGATTCGTTCATCACCCATAGGCAGGATACGGTGATACATGAGAATCAGGAGTTGTGGGACCCTCGCCGAACGTGCATGGGGGCCGAGGTGGGCTGCTAATTGTTGAATGCTGCGCTTAACGATCTTTTTCATCAGGTTGTTATTAGCCATCGCAAGTCGATCCGTTTATTCTACTGATTAAAAATAGCGATTAGGTAAATAATATTCTACTTTCTACTCTATTATTAAATAGCAGTAAGCCTAGCAGGATTTTTTATTCGTGAAAACAATTCTCCATACAATTGATACTACAGGCCCAGGCGGTGCGGAAACGGTATTTATTGACCTTGCCACGCAGTTGCCTGAGGACAAATATCGTTCTGTAGTCGTGATTCGGGGAAAAGGTTGGGTCTATGAAGAACTGTGTCGGCGTGGAGTGGAGCCCATCCTGCTTGGTGCCAAGGGTTCATTCAACTGGCGTTATCTGTCAGGGCTTCGCAGGCTTATTAAGCAGGAGCAGGTTGATCTGGTCCAGTCTCACCTGCTGGGCTCTAATGTTTATTGCTCACTAGCAGGGTTTACGACCAGGACACCGGTAGTTGCGATATTCCATGGGGTGGTTGATATTAGCGAAAACGAACGATTAAAGGGGCTGAAATTTGCCGCAATTAATATGGGTGCGCAACGTATTGTCGCGGTTTCCGGGGGACTGCGGGCTGACCTCATCAGCCGAACGCTACTTAATACAGGAAAGATAGAAGTTCTCTACAACGGTATCCATTCCTCAGCGTTTCAACGTCCCCATTCCGATTCCCTGCGCCAGAAATATGGCTGGTCTGATGATGACTTCATTATTGGAAGTTTAGGTAATATTCGGGCTGCCAAAGGCTATAACATTTTGCTGGAAGCTGCCGCACTTCTCACGAAGCGAGGAGAATCATACCGTTTTGTGATTGCCGGGCAACCAGACAAAAGCGGCCTGTATGATACGTTGCTTGAGCAGCGGAAAGTGCTGGGACTGGAGGAACGGGTGCAATTTTTGGGATTTCTCGATGATCCGGCCGAATTTTTGACCAATCTGGATCTGTTTCTGTCTTCGTCGATTTCAGAAGGGCTGCCTCTGTCAGCAATCCAGGCGATGGCGGCCCAATTGCCGTTACTCGCGACACGTTGCGGAGGCTATGAAGAGCTTGTTACGGACAAAGAAAATGGCTGGTTGGTCGATGTGGGTAGCTCCGTTGCTATCGCAGATGCGATTACTTTGCTGGTCACAAAACCAGAGCTAAGGGCGACGCTGGCGGAAAAGGCGAGAAAGCATGCGATAGAAACATTTGATATCAGCGTGATGCTCAGTGCTTATGAACGGATATATGACCAGCTTATGAGTTGAGTGAGTATCCAGCATTTAAACAGTTGATGAATCAACAACCACCCGCAGAGCGGGTGGTATGATGAAAGCCACTGGAAGGGGCTATGGTTAATGTTAAACTCTTGTCCACCTCATTCATGTCTCTCCTCGTTCCTGGCACTTTATGTTGCCTCGGTAGGGTGGGCACGGGGTTTGTGTGCCCACGCGTTAGTTTGAAATGTCCGGAGCCTTGAATTTCTCTGCGTGGACGACGGAAGGGCCTGTGGGCACAAAACCCGTGCCCACCCTACCCTATCGATATAATGCTTAACCTAAACCCGGTTCTCCCTCTTTCTCATAACGGCTTCCTCATAAAACTTGCCCATTCAAAAAAACTATCCTCCTCTCTGCACGACGGAACGGAAGAGCCTTTTCGAGTCTCACCGCCAGAGGCGGGGGTTTACCCAAATTGAATTATGTTCAGTTGAGACCGTTCATCCTGAGCTTGTCGAAGGAAGCATGTTAGTATTATTGGGTGACAAGCGAGAAGTCTCTATTAGTGGCCAAGAATCAGGATTCCGTATTTAACGGAAAAGATCGCGAACGTATCGCTTCAGTTCATGCCAAAATGGCCGCATATCACCCCAGCGGTTTACCTCGTGACGAGTTTTGAACGGTGAGGGTGTCATAAACTGTCGGATAGCTATCAGTTTGTTTTTTACAGAATAGTGTCGATCACGCAGTACCAGATAGAGATTATCCAGGTCGCCCAATAGCCAGCGAGACCGTACGCCGGTTTTGTATCCATCTAGTGGAGTGAGAGTCTGTCCACAGGCCAATTGATAGAGTAGCCAGGGGAAATCCACCCCTGCATTGACAGCCAGTTGAAGGGAGCCCCAAAAGCGCGTATTGACCTCCATCAGATAAGGTGTGCCATCATTATCGTCGACTTTGAATTCAACCATAGCAACGCCATGCCAGACGGCCCTGTCCAGAAGCTTACGGGCATATGTTAAAATGTCCTGATCAATCGCAATACTCTCTGACAGGACGCTAACGCCACCTGCAGGGGGTTTTTCTCGTAGGCGACGGTGAGCAAAAAATGCAACCGGTTTGCCGTGGTCATATAGTGCAAATAATCCCTGACCATGGCCGGAAACGCATTGTTGCAGCATAAAAGGGTGGGAGTGAAATGCCGGGTCGGATCGCAATATCTCCTCTGCCGAAGCGGGATTATTGGCGAAACGCACGGCATTGCGCGACCATTCGTTGTCGCGGCGCAACCAGGATTTACCAGGCTTGAGAACAAGCGGATAAGGCAGATCTATCAAATTAACGGGAAGTTGCTCGGGCGTCTCAGCGTGCCAGGTTTTAGGGACAGGTATTTCCAGTTCTTCAGCCATGAGCATAAGAGAACACTTATCCGCCAGGGACTCGACAGTTTTTACATCGGCGAAGGGTATGATGACATTATGAAATTTTGCTTCTAGTACTAAAGTAGTAGTCAATTCCGTCATTGGTAAAAGAATTTCAATATTATATTCGCTGATTAAGTGAACCAGTGTGTCAACAAATAGTTTAGAATCTGTTCTGGGTGAGGGATAACGGAAATATAATTCTGAATACCTGGATGAACCTGCCAGCGAATCAGATGTTTCATCAGCAGTAATAATGGGTATGCCGCGTCTGCCAAGTGAACGAGTTGCTGCGAGAGCACTACGTTGATTGGCATCGAGTATCAGAACTCGCTTCATATTTTATCGTTTTCAAACAGGTGAAATAAAAGTTCAATTCGGTTTCGAAAAAAATTTTAGTGAGCAATTGCTATTATCCCTCAGTTTTGATAGCAATGAAAATGCTGGGTTGTATGAAAAATGAGCCATAATTAGGCTCGTATAGGCGGGCTAAAATTTAGTGAAAATACGGGGTCATTTTTATGCAATTCAACAGGGCGCCGTTCTAAGCGATTGAAATATAGTGCTATGTCCCCCAAAGCAAATGTCATTCTGTTCTGAACTTGTTTTTTGTGAGCGGTGTATCCCAAGGAATGAGACATTTATCACAAATCACACGTAAAAACTCAAAACAACTATATTTCAGGCTATTATACTTAAACTTACCAAACATGGATATTATTCATTCGTTGAGTATGATTAATTATGGATACAGTATTTCCTGTAGTGCTAGTGCATGAAAATAGAGGTTTTCAAAATGGATACAACTCAGAATTTTAAATTCAGAAGTATGCTGCTGTGGATAGCATTGATTGTAAGTGCAATCAGTTATCAAAGTGCATTTGCTGTAACATTTATGGATGGGTTTGAAACAGGGGATCTCTCACAAACTGGCGGTGTATCTCCGAGTGGTTTTAAGTGGTCTGGTATGTCAAAAAATCCTATTGTAGTAAACGGCTTTGCAAAAGATGGGAAATCAAGTCTAAGATTCAGATTTTCCGCCAGTGCACCTGGCGGTCAGGCATGGTCTGAAGAACGATATAAACTTGGCGGAAATTACAATAACGTCTGGTTGAAAGCTGATATATTTATTCCAAAGAACTATTATTGCCGTGGGAGTGAGCATAACAAAGGACCATTTTTTCTTTGGTCTGGTAATTATGGTGTTGCCACTGCGCATGTGGGCGCTAATTTCGAGCATTGGTGTGTAAACGGGAACGCATATTTAACATTTAACCCGGGTGGTGAAGGCGTTAATCGTGGGCACTTCGCAACATGTTTAGATTCCGATTGCGCTCCGAAAGGTATTCCTAACGGCACACCTTATAGTAGAGGAGTACCATTCGTAGACCGATCGAAAGATCTTAACAAATGGCATGAGTGGATTATTCATCTTAGGCCCGCGACAACTTCAACAAGTAACGACGGTATAGTTGAAGTATGGAAAGACGGGGTGAAGGTGTGGTATCGCTACGATTTATACTATCATTCAGACACTAACAACTACTTTGACCAAGGGTATATAATGGGATATTCGAATAGCGGTTTTGATCAACAGACTGATATCTACTATGATAATTTCGTATTTTCTACAGAAAGAATCAACTCCAATGTGAAAGCACCTTTAGCTCCAACTTCATTATCAGCGCA
>CAZQVV010000152.1:0-5553 GCA_964596835.1 uncultured Thiohalophilus sp.
ACTTAGAGTTATGCGCGATAAATTAAAGAAACACCATTAGAAACGAGTTCTAATTGTATGCGTAAGACTTTGTCGATCAATGTGCCAGAAGAATAACTTAAATTCAACGTACCTATTCAGCATAATTGTCAGGGAACCTGACATGTAGGTTGGCGCGAAGCACCACAGGCACGTCCTTCGGTCGCCCAACAGGCGTGGCCTATCATTGACTTGATGGTTGGGCTTCGCCATCAGGATCATGGCTCAGCGCCAACCTACCTGTGTGACTCCTTTCCTCAAATAACGTAAGCTGAACAATGGTGGGCGACCTCGCCCCAGTATGCTGAATAGTTACAATTCAACAAAGGTAAATGAAATGTTTGGATATGCTATTGGAACACTCAAAAGAGGGGCTAAAAAATCCTATTACTCCCATACTTACACGCCAACTGATGCCATAATATTTCTGACTTATCGTTGTACAAGTCGTTGTACTGCTTGCAACATATGGAAACGACCGGTAAAAATAGAAAATGAGTTAACATGGGAGCAGTGGCTGCCAATTTTAGAAAATCTCAAAAAAAACGATATCAAAAATATTGAACTGTTTGGTGGTGACGCTCTATTAAGAAAGGAACTACTGTTAAATATGATCCAATATTGTACTGATAATGGTATTGGAACTTTCATGCCGACTAATTCAAGCAGTTTAACCCAGGTGACTGTTCAAGGGCTGGTGGACGCCGGGCTGGGCACTGTTTACCTGTCTTTAGATGAAGTTCCGGAGATTGGTGAATCTATTCGAGGCGTTAAAAGACACTTTGATAGGGTAACCAAAAGTATTGAGTCATTTAAAAACGCACGGGGAAATTCATCGACCCCTAGAATTTCCTGTATAACAACAGTTTCCGGGATGAATTACAAATACCTGGAACAATTAATAGATGTTTCACACAAGGCTGGCGCGGATGAACACATGATCGGAAGTATCAGTGAGTTTACAACGGATGCCGTAAACAAATCTGGTGTTAATGGAATTTTACCCTCACCCTATTTTATGCCCACGGATGATAAATCACATGCCTACAGCAAAGAAGAGGCAAAAGAGTTTCTTGAAATAATCTCCCGGATCTGGAAAAACAGACAGAACTTGCATCCTATGAGCATTGATATGACCAACATCCGAGGTGTTGTCGATGTTGATAACCTGACTGAATTGACCTACCCATATCAAGCATGCTTGTTTGCTACAACGCAAGTTATCATCTCTCCCTATGGAAATATATTGCCGTGTTTGTATTATAAGAATTATCACCTGGGCAATATCACAAAACAGGATTTATCCGAAATATGGGGTAACGAGGAACACAGAAAATTCTGCAAACAACAGCAGCGGGACAGGATCCCACTTTGTAATCATTGCAGTATCAAATTTTACCATAAACCGTTTCTGCCCTCCATGAAAGATGTGGCGAAAGCTGCTGTGGAAAAAATTACAAATTTATAACCATTTTCAAAAGGCTTTCAATGAGTGAATTTCGCCTGGTTGTTGTCGTAAGCCCGGATCGATCAGATCTGTATTTTGCCAATCAATTAATGAGAAGGCTAAACCTTGTTGGTGTTATCGTTGAGAACCAGAGAGAAAGGCCCGACAAAAGTTCGATATTTATTAAAGCTCTTAAGCTTACACATAAACCACATATCTTTTTTGCAAAAACTTATAATTTAGTATTTGAACGTTTTCGCAGAAAATATGCGGCATATCACAAGCCGGAAAATGCTGCGGACTTTGGGGAACAGGGATTAAAAATCATACCAACTGAAGATTGCAAAATATTGTATACAGCAGGTGTTAACAATATCAATGCGCCTGAATATGTTGATTGGTTGAAAAATATCAAGCCTGATGTGATCGCTGTATGCGGAGCCTCAATATTCAAAAAAGAAATACTGGATATTCCGACAAAGGGTGTGCTAAACCTGCATGGTGGCTTGTCTCAAAAATACCGTGGTTTGTTTACAACTGAATGGGCTGTATATAATGAAGAACCTGAATATGTAGGCGCTACAGTACATTATATTTCACCCGGCATTGATGATGGTGATGTGGTTTACCAGGGGCGTCCGGATGCAATGTCGGGCGATAACCCAAATAGTTTATACGTAAAACTCGTAAAGCTTGGCATAGACATGATGGAACGCGCCATAAATGATATAGAAGATGGTACAGTAAGGTCCGTTCCGTTAACCGAAAAGGGAAACCTGTACCTGGGAAAAATGTTTACGCCTAAACTAAGAGATGCAACCTGGGAAAAAATCCGACAGGGCATTATATCCGATTACCTGAAAGATAAACAGGCTCGCGATAAAAAAGTGCTGGACGGTATGATTAATAATTTCCCGGATGTCAGGGAAGCTGACTAAATAAAAGTTCCTCATACGTTAGTTCTTAAGGATTAAACAATTATAAATCAGCATGTTAGGATCCAAAAGCGGAGCATCTGATATCGAAGCAATATTGCACACATGAGTGTTTTCTTTGTTCGTTATTGTTGCGCTGGAATAATTGCTTATAAATCAATGACTTTAAAGATCCTACCTATGAAAAGTTCCTAATACTATTCCACTTTAGAAATTACCGTTCGTCCTGAGCCTGTCGAAGGACAAGTAGATTAAACACTCAATTCTCGGTATTTCCAGGCTCATGGCTCGACCCTTCGAGACGCTCAGGGCTTCACCACGAACGTGGAAATTCACCAGTAGCCTGGTATTTGGAACACCTATTTAGAAGAGGTACTACAGTACTCATGTCAAGTGATGATCTGGAGGTGCTGGTACAGGCAGAGAGTTGGTTGGCGTCTGGGCAGAAAGTTGCGTTACTGATAGTAGCGAAAACCTTCGGTTCTTCACCGCGGCCACCAGGATCTTTGATGGCAATTTGTGCCGACGGAAGCTGGGCAGGTTCGGTTTCTGGTGGTTGTGTAGAACAGGATGTTTTTGAACGTCTGCGTAGAAAATTCCCATCCACACCTGAAATATTGTGTTACGGAGAGCATGGAAAATCGGCGTTACGACGGCTATTACCCTGTGGTGGAACGCTTGAGCTGGTCGTTGAACCATTAGCCACAGGCTCGCTACAGCCAGTCCTGGAGACGCTGCATCAACGCAAATTGATTGAACGACACCTCGACCTGAAATCAGGTAAAGTCAGCTTCCATCCCGTTAGCAACAGGCAAACGCTTAAATTTACCGGGCAGACTCTGATCAGGGTATTTGGACCACAGTGGCGTCTATTACTCATTGGCGCCACACATATCTCTCGATATGTCGCGGAAATGGCCCAGGGCCTGGGTTTCGAGATTGTAATATGTGAACCCAGGGCGGAATATACCGCTGTATGGGCTATTCCTGGAATTGAAATTGACACAGGGATGCCGGATGATGTGGTAAAAAACCGTATTACGGATGATCAATGTGCCGTTGTCGGCCTCACTCACGATCCAAAACTGGACGATCTGGCCCTACTTGAAGCCTTACCTTCTTCTGCCTTTTATGTTGGCGCTCTGGGCTCCTCTCAAACCCACGCAAAGCGCTACGAGCGTCTCACTGACTTTGGTATGACCAAGGACCAACTTACGCGATTACACGGCCCGGTGGGCTTGGCTATTGGCAGCCGGACACCTGCTGAAATTGCCATTTCTATTTTGTCCGAATTAATCATGGAAAAGAACAAATTGCCCGCTTCGATTAAAAAAAATCAGGTGACATTTCCGTGATTAGTGGCATTTTGCTGGCAGCGGGCGTCTCACAACGTTACGGATCTGACAAACTCATCGTTCCCATGAAAAATAGCGCGCCCATGGCGATTCTCGCGGCGCGTAACCTGTTGTCAGCAGTCGATCGAGTCATGGTAGTCGTGCGACCTGATGCTAAGCTATTAATAGAGCAGTTACAGCACTGAGCCTGCTACTAACTGGGTACTTTGAATAAAACCCGCCGTTTGAATAGTGCCTTCTCAAGGTTAACCGATGAATGTCTAGTGGCCCTGTACCACTCAATGGACTGAGATCATGCAGGCAGCGGTGAGACCATAATAAGAGACCCTCTATATGTGTTTGCTGTAAGCGACTGACTTGACAGCTACCATGACAGATGAAGTATTCGGTTTTGTTAATTGATTTGAATTCGGACATAAAAGGACCGAAAAGATTTTTAATGCCTATTGACAAGCAGAAGGCTCATATGTGTTAGCACTCTGTTACCCACACAATGCTTTAAGTACTGCTTGTGGTTCTTTATCCACAACATTGAGCAAAACCAGTGCAGGGCCATGTGGTACACGATCTCCGCGCTCCCAATGGCGCAATGTACTTACACTAATACCAAAGGCAGAAGCAAATTCGGTTTGGGTCATGCCCATTTTTAGGCGGATGTTTTTTACATCAATAGCTGAAAATTGATGGACTACTGCTTGTGAGCATTTACCCTCTGAGAAATCAACCGCTTCCTTAAGACCTTGTTTAATACTATTAAAAAAATCAGACATTTCGCGCACCGTAATTTTTTACCAAGTAATTTGTGAACTTAGCCATTTCGTTTCTTTCAGACTTAGAAAGATTGGCTTTTTCACTTTTACCAAATACCGAAAGCAAAAATAACGGTATTGACTCATTGTGAAAATAATAGATGACTCGAACACCACCGCTTTTACCCTTATTGCCTGATGCCCAACGGAATTTTCTAATGCCTCCGGTGCCTTTCATAACCGCACCCGCCTGTGGATGTGCGGCCAAGTAATTGATAATCCCTTGTTTTTCGGTATCAGTCAGTAATGCGGTAGATCTGCGCTGGAATTCGGGTAATTCAACTATTGTTTGCATAGGTTAATAGTAATCCAATGGATTACTATGTCAAGTGCACTGGTACAATTTTTTTGTAAGCGCAAAATAATCAGCATACTTTACAAATTATAGTTGCACACTAACCGTAGTTGGATGTAGCTTTAATATTGACAGGGAAGTTGGTCGCGCTAAACAAGGATTGTTGCGTATCAAGATCTTATCCCGTAAGCCGCCAATATCAGGGAAGGGATTGGCGGCTTGTCACTTCCAGGGCAACAGGGCTTTGATAACCTCGACGGATGTAGCCTTGGGTAATTCCGTGAAAACGTTGCGTAAATATGCGTAGGGTTCTAGCCCATTGGCCTTGGCCGTTTCAATCAGTGAGTATAGGTTAGCACTGGCTTTTACACCATTAACACTCTGGCTGAACAGCCAGTTCTTACGACCGATGACAAAGGGACGGATGGCATTCTCGGCACCGTTGTTGTCTATCATCAGTCGCCCATCTTCAAGATAAATAATCAGTTTATCCCATTCGTTATTCAGGTAGTTTAGTGCTTTACCTGCGGTGGTTTTTGGTGGTACCTGGGGTAAGGATGGATCGAGCCATTCACGCAGTTTGTCTAAAACCGGTGGGGCATGCTGCTTGCGGTAGAGCGTAACCGTCCAAACTAGGCCGTTATTTCCATTCTGAGAAGTTAGCGTAAACTTTCCCCTTGAATCCATATGAGGC
>CAZQVV010000153.1:0-1936 GCA_964596835.1 uncultured Thiohalophilus sp.
CACGTTCATGGTTCGACCCTTCAACGCACTCAGAACTTCACCACGAACGTGAAAATTCAGGACTTCAACGCGTCAGGCAGAGCGAGCACCTGGGCAGGATCAAATGGCCGCTCAATCTGTTCATTTATCTTTATCGCCATATTTCCTCGTGAAACGCCATAGTCACCCCGGAAAACCGGCACTCTTTCCACCTCCAGAACAACCTGCTCCGGCATATCAAAGGGTAATATGTCACCTTTTTTGAAATTCACCACGTCACTCAGATTGACCTCAATACTTGCCAGCGTAGAACTGAGCCTCACGGTGGCTGACTTAATATCTTCACGCAGGGAAATCGCCCAGCGTTCATCTTTCTCACTCACATCACTCTGCACACCGGCGTCCAGTAATTCACGAATAGGTTCCAGCATGGAATACGGCATGGTGATCTGGAAATCGCCGCCTCCCCCATCGAGTTCAATATGAAAAGTGGACACCACCACCACTTCGGTCGGACTGACAATATTGGCAAACTGCGGATTCACTTCCATGCTGATAAACTGAAAATCGATTGGCAGTACCGGCTTCCAGGCCTCGGCAAGATCATTAAAAGCATCATTCAATACCATCTGGATCACACGTTGCTCGGTGAGAGAAAATTCTCTGCCTTCAATCTTGGCGTGACGTCCCACCCCGCCATAAAAATTGTCCACAATAATAAATACCAGTTTCGGATCAAAGACGCACAGCGCCGTACCCCGCAGGGGCTTGACCCGCACAATATTCAGGCTGGTGGGCACGAACATGCTGTGGATGTATTCAGAGAATTTAACCATCTGCACGCCTCCGACAGAAATCTCGGCTGAACGGCGCAGCATATTGAACAGACTTACACGCAAGCGCCGGGCGAAACGCTCATTGACCATTTCCAGCGTGGGCATGCGGCCACGAACGATACGATCGTGGCTGGTAAAATCAAACTCCCTGGCTACCCCGTCATGGGCATTAATATCATCCTCTGTCTGAACATCACCATTATCAACACCGTGCAGGAGGGCATCGATTTCATCCTGAGATAAAAGATCATTGACTGGCATAAACAGGGCCTATTGCATGACCAGGCTGGTGAAATACACCGCCTCAATATTGGCTTTAGGTGATTCTCCGTGCAGTATTTTCTGAATGGCTTCCTTAATTTTTTTACGCAGCTTTTCCTTTCCTTTTCGGGTATTCACTTCTTCATATTTCTGACTACTGAGAATCAGCATCAGTTTGTTACGAATCACCGGCATATTCTGTTTAATCAGATCAAGCGGTTCCGTTTTATACGCCATCACCTGGATCAAAACCTGCAAATAGTTAACCTTGCTCGTGTCTTCAAGATTGACCACAAATTCTTTGCCTAGCCCAAGATAATGCGTTTCCTTATCTTCAATTTTTTCTGATTTATGCTCGGTAGCCGCTCCAGCGTCGCTCTTCGCACCCTTGTTCTCACCCCCCAGCAGGAAGAATGCCGCACCGCCGCCGCCGACCAGCAATAGCAGAACAATGAGTGCGATTAGTAAAACGGTATTGGACTTGCCGCCACCCTTGACATCCAGATCCAGATCTTCCTTTTCTTTTTTATCAGCCATGTCCCGCCCCTAGAAAGTAAGCAATTTATGAATCCAGCATTGCGGATCTCTAACCTGGATAAACCACAAGATAAGTACCTTCACGAAATAATTTTCTAAGGTACTAAATCAGACCCGCGCGGATCACTCATATGCAAATCACATACCAGCGACACAAAAAGTAGGTTAATGATTTTGAATCAACAGCTTGAAAAGGCGCGTTAGAAACAACGTCGAAGTTTTGACGCCAATTATGGAAATTGGCGGGACGGAAAAATGACTCTCAATTAGGGGCGAGGGGCGAGGGGCGAGGGGCGAGGGGCGAGGGGCGAGGGGCGAGGGGC
>CAZQVV010000153.1:2036-5493 GCA_964596835.1 uncultured Thiohalophilus sp.
GGGCGAGGGGCGAGGGGCGAGGGGCGAGGGGCGAGGGGCGAGGGGCGAGGGGCGAGGGGCGACAAAGTATAGTTCAGGACATGCGTGTCAAACTGGGCGCAAAACAATCAATTAAATTAAGTCGCTGCCGAACACTATCTCACCTCGGTTTTCCTCCTCACTCATCCCCAGTTTGTCTATAACTGGAAAAAATGTTCCCGGTAATAAATTAATTCATTGATGGAATCGCGGGTATCATCCAGCGCCAGATGGCTGGAGTTTTTGACAAAGCCCTTGCACGCCTCGGGCTTCCAGCGTTTGGCCAGTTCCTTGATCGAGCTGACATCCAGATTCCGGTAATGGAAAAAGGCTTCCAGCTCGGGCATGCAGCGGGCAAGAAAGCGCCGATCCTGGCAGATGCTGTTACCACACATGGGTGAGGCGCCCTTTGGCACGTAGTGCTGCAGAAATTCGATAGTCTGGCGTTGGGCCTCGGCTTCGTTTATCGTGCTTTGGAGCACCCGTTCACTCAGGCCCGAGCCACCATGTTGTTTGGTATTCCAATCATCCATGGCCGCCATCACCTCATCCGGCTGGTGAATGGCCAGCATCGGCCCTTCACCCAATATATTCAGCTTGCTATCTGTTACAATGGTGGCAATTTCGATGATTCGATCATTCTGGGTATCCAGACCGGTCATTTCCAGATCGATCCAGATTAAATTGTTTACATCCTGGCTCATAGGTATCCTTCTGCTTTGTTTATAAAATACAGGGCTTGCCTTGAATTCTACCAAAGGCTACCCTTCCCTGCCTGCTTAAGTTCGATATAGAATCATGAATACACTGACCTACCTCTTTTTCGCCGCCCTCAGCCTCTCCCTGTTGGTTCAGATCTGGCTAACCCTGCGCCAGCGGCGTCATGTGACCGCACACCGCGTAGCGGTGCCTGAAGCCTTTGCCGGGCGTATTACCCTGGAAGCTCACCAGAAAGCGGCGGACTATACTCGCACCAATACCCGGATGGACATTGTCGAACTTTTTTTCGGTGCCCTACTCCTGCTGGGCTGGACGCTGGGCGGCGGGCTGGAGTGGCTGGATACACAGTGGCGCACGCTGGCCTGGAGTCCGGTCATGACCGGGGTAGCGGTTATTGTCAGCATGACCCTGATTTCTGCGCTGCTGGATCTGCCTTTTAATATCTATCGCACTTTCGCCATTGAACAAAAATTTGGTTTCAACCGCACCACGCCGGGGCTGTTTGTTACTGATTTAGTCAAGCAAACCCTCCTCATGGCGGTGATCGGCCTGCCCCTGCTCTGGCTGGTGCTGTGGCTCATGGAAGGCGCAGGTGAGTTCTGGTGGTTTTATGTCTGGGCGGTCTGGACCGGCTTCAGCCTGCTCATGATGTGGGCCTATCCCGCCTTTATCGCGCCACTGTTCAACAAATTCAAACCCCTGGATGACGCACAAATGAAACAGCGCATCGAACAACTGCTTGAGCGTTGCGGCTTTACCAGTAAGGGTGTTTTTGTGATGGATGGCTCGCGCCGCTCCAGCCACGGCAACGCTTACTTTACCGGCCTTGGCGACAACAAGCGCATCGTTTTTTTCGACACTCTGCTGAAATCCCTCAATGCCGATGAAGTTGAAGCGGTGCTGGCCCACGAGTTGGGACATTTCAAATGCCATCACATTAAAAAGCGTATCGTCTCCATGGCGGTTATTAGTCTTTTAAGTCTGGCCCTGCTGGGTGGACTGATGCAGTACGATGATTTTTATACCGGGCTGGGAATAAGCCGGCCCTCAACCTATATCGCTCTGACCCTGTTCATGATGGTGGCACCACTGTTTTCTATTTACCTGCAACCGGTCTTCGCCTGGGTCAGTCGCAAACATGAATTTGAAGCCGACGACTTTGCCGCCCAGAATAGCAATGCGGATAATCTCGTCAAGGCGCTGGTGAAGCTCTATGAGGAAAATGCCAACACCCTGACCCCGGATCCCCTGTATTCAGCTTTTCATGATTCCCATCCACCCGCCTCTGTACGCATCGCGCATTTATCCGCTAAACTGGAGCCGTCACTTTCTTCATAACCTGGATCGAACGATAAGGAACCTGGATCATGCTCCAACATAAAGCCCAAAATAAAACTCACCTTCTCTTTATTCTACCCGTGTTGGCACTGACCGGCCTGCTTGCGACAAACGCCTATGCCGGTGACGCCCGTAATGGCAAAGCTCTGCATGATGCCCATTGCATCAGATGTCATAAGTCCATCATGAACGGCGATCCCGACTCCATCTATACCCGCAAAAACCGCCGCATCAACAGCTACAAGGGATTACAGAGTCAGGTCAACCGTTGCAAAGACAACATCGGTATTGCCTTGTCACAGAAACAGATTAACGACGTTCTCACCTACCTGAATCAGCAATTCTACAAGTTCAAACACAAATAGCACTCTTACCTGCATGTCCCGGCAGCACTCTCAACGCGCGACCGCAGGCAGCAGGCATAAATTACCCAACAACGATGGGCGCATCATCGTCCACTTTGGCAAACAGATCATCATTGAAGATGAGCTGGGTGAACTGCATCGTTGCTGCGCCCGACGCAACCTGCCGCCGCTGGTCTGCGGCGATTATATAAGTTGGTATTACCCGGATCCCAAATCCTGCATCATCCATGCGCTCAAAGCTCGCAGCAGTCTCCTGGCCCGCCCTGATGACCGTGGCAAACAGAAAATTATTGCGGCCAATATTGATCAGATCCTGATCGTTTGCTCCCCCCTGCCCGAGCTAAACGAAAATCTGCTGGATCGCTATCTGGTCGCCGCCACGCTAACCGGCATCAACCCGGTCATCGTTCTTAACAAAACGGATCTACTCGAACAAAGGCAACTTGCAAACTACCAGACACGACTGGCGGTTTATCAGAAACAGGGTTATCAACTCATCTATACCAGTGCCCATGAAGATCTGGCTTTTAACCACATGAGCCAATGTCTCCACAAAAAAACCAGCATTCTGGTAGGTCAGTCGGGCGTCGGAAAATCCTCCCTGCTCAATCGTCTGCTACCGGATGCCAATGCCCGGATTGGTGAAGTCTCCAGCGCTACTGGCAAAGGCCGGCACACGACCACCACGGCGCGGCTCCATCATCTGCCGGATTCAGCTATTCTGATCGATTCCCCCGGAATACGCGAGTTCGGGCTCTGGAACGTCAACCCCGAACAATTGGCGCGGGGCTTTCCTGAATTTGTAACGCGAGAGGAGCAATGCCGTTTTCGCGATTGCCGACACCGCAACGAACCTGGCTGCGCTGTTCTTGAGGGAGTTAAAAATTCCGAGATCAGCCACTCACGTCACGCAAGTTATTTGCGCATACTTGCGTCTCTTGAGGAAGCCTGAAGCAGAAATAACAAACTACGGGGTATTGAACCGTTGGGTTGAAATAAATTACCCCGCAGCAAGC
>CAZQVV010000154.1:0-5473 GCA_964596835.1 uncultured Thiohalophilus sp.
TTTTTCGCTGCAAGCAGCGGGGAATAACACCCAAAGAGATTAAACCCTTTGCAATCTTCGCGTCTTTGCGTTGAAAAAAATACTTGCACAGCCAAAATCTCACTCAATCCCCAGCTTCTTGATCCGGTAGCGTAGCGCGCGGAAGGAAATTCCCAGCAGTTTTGCCGCAGCGGTCTTGTTATAGCGGGTTTGTTCCAGCGCCTTGACGATGGCTTCCCGTTCCTGATCATTTAAAGCCGGCTCCAGCCCCTGCTTCATTCCATCCGGCCTGTCGACGATAATCGTATCCGTAAAATCCGGCGTGGACTCGGGTAACTGCAGGTCGTCGATCTGAATCGTCTTTCCGTCACAGAGGGTCATGGCCCGTTCCAGAATATTTTCCAGCTCGCGCACGTTACCGGGAAAACGGTAGCGCTGCAAAGCCTGTAATGCCGATTTACCGATCCGCGGATGCGGGGTTCCCCAATGGCTGGAGATCTTTCGCAGCAGATGTTCCACCAGGATGGGAATGTCTTCCGTGCGCTGGTGCAGCCAGGACAGGGGCAATTCGATCACATTAATGCGGTAATACAGATCCTGGCGGAAATGACCGGCCTCCACCATTTTCGCCAGATCCTTGTGGGTGGCGCTGAGGATGCGCACATCCACCGAAACCTCCGCCTGCATACCCACCGGCCGCACAGCCATCTCCTGAATCGCACGTAGCAGTTTAACCTGCATATTCAGCGGCAGATCCGCCACTTCATCGAGAAACAGGGTACCGCCGTTGGCAGCTTGAAACAGTCCTTCCTTGTCACTGTCGGCACCGGTAAAGCTCCCCTTCTTGTGGCCAAAAAATTCACTTTCCATCAGTTCGGGTGGGATGGCACCACAGTTAATCGGCACAAAACGCTGGTCCGCACGCGGACCCTGTTCATGAATCAGACGCGCCGCCAGTTCCTTACCCGCACCGGAGGGGCCGCTGATATAGACCGGCGCCTGCGAGCGAGCCAGCTTGCTGATGGTTTGCCGGGTTTTCTCCATAATCACGGAATTACCCAGCAGCATGGACTGGCTCAGCGCCGGTTTCGGCCTGTTGGTCAGCTTCAGCGCACTTTTCACCAGGTTACGCAGGACTTTCAGATCCACCGGCTTGGACACGAAATCAAACGCCCCCGCCTTGAGCGCCTCAATCGCCGTTTCCATATTGCCATGGGCGGTGATCATGGCCACCGGCACCTGCGGCGCCGTTTTCTGGATGTGACGGACAAAATCAATACCATCGCCATCGGGCAACCGCATGTCCGACAGACAAAGATCAAAGCGGTCTGCCGCCAATAGTTTACGCGCATCAGCCAGATTCTGCGCACAGCGGCAGCTCACGCCCATGCGTGAGAGCGTGATCTCAAGTAACTCGATGATGTCGAGTTCATCGTCAATGATTAAGGCCAGATAGTCTTTGCTCACCCTGGAGTCTCGGTCTATTTTCGTTAGCTCATATGTCGGCGCGGATCCTGAAAACTGATGCGAAAACAGCTACCGCCGGCGGCAACCGGGATGTATTTCACATTTGCCTGATTGCATTCCGCCAGTTCCTGGGAAATATACAGTCCCAGTCCAGAACCGGTATTTGAGGTGGTGTAAAACGGCTCAAAAATATGTTCAACCGCATCCGCAGGGATACCCGAGCCATGGTCAATCACATCCAGAAACGGCCGTTGCCGATCTTGCGCCACGCCGCCGCGCAGTTCCAGCCGTGGATGGCCCCGATAGTCCTGACTGTGACGCAGGCCATTCTCACACAGGTTAGTGAGAATCTGCTGCAAATGCGTGGCATCGAAGCGAATTTTAATATCCACCGGATTGACCTCGATTTTCACCTGATCCTGTTCAGCCGGATGCACAATCATGAAATCATTGATAAAGCGCTGCAGGAAATTATTCAGATGGAACACCTCGGAATGGGACTGATCCCGCCGCCGTCCCAATTGCATGATACTTTCGATGATCGTGTTCATACGCTGTGACTGATCGCTGATAATACGCGTCAGGCGCTGATCATGCCTGTCCAGATGGGGGGATTCAGCCAGTAGTTGACCCGCATGGCTGATCGCTCCCAGCGGATTGCGAATCTCATGCGCAATACTGGCCGTCAAACGGCCTAATGAGGCCAGTTGCAACTGCTGCGCCCGTTGCGTCACCGCCGAAGCATCTTCGAGAAAAATCAGCACGCCGCTGTTTTTGTCCTGACCAATACGGGCAAAGCGCGGCACGATATTGTGATATTCCGTACTCGGCGCAAAACCCTGCACCTTCACCCCCGGTTGCTGCTGCCACTTACGAAAAATATGCGCCAGTGGCGGTGAGATTTTTTCGAGTACCGGATCGTGAGCGATGGAAGGCATCCCAAACATGTGCCAGGCGGATTCGTTCATCAGCCGCACCACTTCGTTATTATCAATCACCACGATGCCGGTCTGCATGCGCTGGATGATGTGCTCGGTCAGTTCCGCCATGTTGGCCAGATCCACGCCGCGCCGGATCGCCAACGCCTCACTCTCGCGGATCCGCCGGGCAAAGGCATAGGCCACGATGACGGTAATAAACAGCGTCAGCCCCAATATCCCCGCCTGGGTATAACTGTTATCCAGCATGCCTTCCACCGTCCGGTCGTAAACGACCTCGGCCAGGACCATCAAGGAAGCAATCGAGGCCAGAAACAAAGCCTGACGCCGTCCACTGACCAGAATGCTGCCACCGGCGATCACGATAATCAGTAAGGTGCCCAGGCCGCTGCTGATCCCGCCGCTGGCATGCATCAGCACTACCGTGGCAAGAATATCGATGCTCACATGCAGGTAGATCTGGGTCTGAAACCCCGGCCACTGCCAGCGCAACAGAAAAATAAACGCACAGGCAAAGATCAGATAAAGCAGGGAAGTGTAGAAAAACAGATCGGGATCACGGCTGGCCAATGGGTGAAACTGTAAGCCGAACATAAAAATGAGGGTGAAAAAAATCGATATCAGCAGCCGGTATTTGTTTAGAAAACTCAATGGCTGCCAGGTATATTCCAGGCTATCCCTACCCGTGCTGCGTTTGAGCTGGTTGAGTGGATTACCCATATTCAACCGACAGAATTATGAGGATGCAGCACGTTTTCGGTGTTCATCGGAACAATAATATTTACCCTGCGCCTGTAAGGCCTCGTTCTGAGGAACATGCAAGCCACAGTCAGCACAACGAACCATAGTTTCAATATGCGCGGATCTGCCCGATTTTTGTTCCTGATCCAGCGAAGCCAGCCAGCGGCGGGTCAGGCTGTAAATCAGCCAGGCAATAATAAACATCACAACAAGACGAACCAGACCCATAAGATTTTCCGAAATTCAAAGACGGGGACAAAGATACAAGGGAAAAGGGGAAAGATACAAGAAGAAAGACACTGGGATCCACCGTTACTTGTATCTCTCCCCCTGTATCTTGTATCTTAAATACATACCGGAACTCCGGCAAACCAGGCAAAGTGGGCCATAAAATAAAATGAATCTGCACGAATATCAGGGCAAACAGCTATTCCATGACTACGGCATTCCGGTTCCCGAAAGCCGGATCGCCGCCACGGCCGAAGAAGCGCTGGCCGCCGCGAAAGCGCTGGGCACGTCGCGCTGGGTGGTAAAAGCGCAGGTGCATGCCGGTGGGCGCGGCAAGGGCGGGGGCGTCAAATTGCTGGACAATGAGACCGCATTGCATGACTATGCCACCGCCCTGCTGGGTTCGCATCTGGTCACCCCGCAAACCGGCGCTCAGGGTAAGCCGGTCAAGCGTGTGCTGATCGAGGCACCCAGTGATATCGAACACGAGTTCTATCTGGGCATGCTGGTCGATCGCGCCCGATCGCGCATCGTTTTTATGGCATCCACCGAAGGCGGCATGGACATCGAAGAGATCGCCCGCACCCAACCGGAAAAAATCCTTACCGTGTTTATTCACCCCGCCGTTGGCCTCATGCCTTACCAGAGCCGTAAACTCGCCTTCAGTCTCGGCCTTGCTCAACAGGCCAACGCTCTTTACCGGATCATGGCCGGACTCTACCGTCTGTTTACCGAGAAAGATCTGAGCCTGCTGGAAATCAATCCGCTGATACTAAACAAACAGGGCGAACTGCTGGCGCTGGATGCGAAAATCAACATTGACGACAACGCCCTCTACCGCCACACCGGCCTGGCGGCCCTGCGTGACATCTCGCAGGAGGACGAAAAGGAAGCACGCGCAGCGGAACACGGCCTCCACTATGTCAGTCTCGAAGGCGATATCGGCTGCATGGTGAATGGCGCCGGGCTGGCGATGGCCACCATGGATCTAATCCATCTCTACGGCGGCCAACCTGCCAACTTCCTCGACGTAGGGGGCGGCACCAGTGCAGGAAAGGTTGCTGAGGCTTTCAAGATTATTATTTCCGATCCCCGCGTAAAGGGCATCCTGGTCAACATCTTCGGCGGTATCGTACACTGTGATCTCATCGCCGAGGGCATCATTCAGGCGCTCAGGAACATTCAGCTTACGGTTCCCGTGGTGGTGCGCCTGGAAGGCACCCATGCCCATGCCGGACGTATACTACTGGCACAAAGTGACCTGGCCATCACTGCCGCTGAGAGTCTGGACGACGCGGCGCAAAAAATTATCGCCGCCGCCCGCGAGTGGCCACAGGGGAAAGCAAAATAATGGCCATTCTGATCGATAAAGACACCCGGGTTATTTGCCAGGGCTTCACCGGTAAACAGGGCAGCTTTCACTCCGAACAAGCCATCGCCTACGGTACCCGGCTGGTCGGCGGCGTCACCCCCGGCAAGGGGGGCCAGACCCACCTCGAACGTCCGGTCTTCAATACCGTGGCCGAAGCCGTGAACGAGACGAGTGCTGAGGCCAGTATGATCTACGTGCCCGCCGCGTTTGCCGCTGACGCGATTCTCGAAGCAGCGGATGCCGGTATCCAGCTCATCGCCTGTATCACTGAAGGCATTCCCGTGCAGGATATGCTCAAGGTCAAAGCCGCGCTGGCCGGCACCGGGGTTAGCCTTATCGGTCCCAATTGTCCCGGTATTATCACGCCCGGCGAATGTAAAATCGGCATCATGCCCGGCATGATTCACCAACCCGGCAACATTGGCATCGTCTCCCGCTCCGGCACCCTCACCTATGAGGCGGTGCATCAAACCACCCAGGCCGGGCTCGGCCAAAGCACCTGCATCGGCATCGGCGGTGATCCCATTCATGGTCTGACGTTCATCGACTGCCTGCGCCTGTTTGAAGCCGATCCCCAGACCCGCGGTATCATTATGGTCGGTGAGATCGGCGGCAGCGCCGAGGAAGAAGCGGCTGACTTTATTCGTAGCGAGATCCGTAAACCGGTAGTGGCCTATATCGCCGGCGTCACCGCCCCGCCCGGCAAACGCATGGGCCACGCCGGGGCCATTATCGCCGGTGGCAAGGG
>CAZQVV010000155.1:0-5382 GCA_964596835.1 uncultured Thiohalophilus sp.
GAGTATTTTTAAAAGTCAAAAGCTTGTCTGTCCGCCAATAAACGCCAATAAACGCCAATAAACGCCAATAAACGCCAATAAACGCGAATAAACGCAAAAGTATTAATTGTCGTATTCTGTGCCTCAAGCATATATATAATATTGGCGTTTATTCGCGTTCATTGGCGGATATTTCTTTTATCTGTTTAATTTTAAAGGTTATATTGTGAAGATCTCTCAGACTTCGCCCCCTTTTTATTCTCTGCTGCTATTCATACTTCTGTTTTCCGGGTTGCGGGGTTTGCATGCCGAGGTTATCAGCGTACGTGATGATGCCGGTCGGACTGTCAGGCTGGACAGGCCCGCGCAGCGTATCGTGACCCTGGCGCCCCATGCGGTTGAACTGCTGTTTGCGGCAGGGGCGGGGGATCGTATCGTGGCTACCGTCTCTTACAGTAATTACCCCGCGCAGGCGAAAACCATTCCACGAATCGGCAGTTATACCGCAGTCGATGTGGAACGCATTCTGGCTTTGCAGCCCGATCTGATCATTGCCTGGGAAAGCGGAAACAGGCGAAATGAGATTGAACAATTGATCCGCCTGGGTTTGACGGTCTTCATTAGTGAACCGCGTTCGATTGAAGATATTGCCAGTAGCATTGAGCGATTGGGAAAACTGGCAGCAACTGAATCGGTGGCTAACCGATTCAGTAAAAAATTCCGTCAGCACTATCGCCGTTTGCAGAAAACCTATCAGAACCGAAGCAAGGTCAGAATGTTCTACCAGATCTGGGTGGATCCTCTTATGACCATCAACGGCCGGCATCTAATTTCCGCTGTGATGCGCCTGTGCGGCGCGGAAAATATTTTTAGGGATATGCCCGCGCTGTCGGCCAGTGTCAGTCTGGAGGCGGTGATTGCCTCAAAACCTGAGATTATCATCGCCGGCGCCAATAAAGATAAAAAGGCATCGTGGTTAACCGCCTGGCGGCGCTGGAAAACCCTGCCAGCTGTCAGACACGGACAGCTTTACTTTATCAATCCAGATTTGCTAAATCGGCAGGGTCCACGCATCCTCGACGGAGCCGATATTATGTGCCGCGATGTAGAACAGGCGCGGCTGGCTAAAGAGGGTGGGAAATAACGCAATATCGTAGGGTGGGCACGTTTTTTGTGCCCACGCGGGGAATTAAAGTACTAAATGAGGGTAGTGAATAACGCAGAGGACGCGGAGATTTTATAATTAAGGTTGTTCACATTACTTCCGTAACCAGGGCATTCGGCAAGAACCATAATTCAGTCTATATGCAGCAGAGTGTATATAATGCATCACAAAAAAATAAAAGATCTCTGCGCCTTTGCGTCTCCGCGTCCTCTGCGTTTAAATCCTTACCCATAAACTAAGGATCATATTTCAGATTCCACCTCATTATGGTAGATCTCCCGCAGCCGGGGAACGGCCAGTCCAGCTTCATCCGCCTGTTCGATGGCGCGGCTCAGGCGTACGGGCGCTGAGCGCCCCATACATTTGTGCGTAGGGTCGCCCTTGATGGCTTCGACCAGGCCGCCGATCAGCTGTTCGCGATCAAACCGGTGATGGGTCAGCCATTCCTGTATATCGATAACATCACGTGTTACTTCGCGGGCCAGATCCTGATAGTCTGCCCACATCTCTTTCACCGTTTGTGTCCTGAAGCGGCGAATAACCAGCCCCGTTATATTCGTCGTGAGGATATAAACATTTTTGCGTACCAGTTCGAACTCCAGTTTTTCTTCTGAAGGCAGTTCCCAGGCGGGTATATCCAGGGTTGCCAGCGCCTTAATAAGTAGAGAAGCGCGAGGGCCATAAACCGGAGAAGGTAGCAGCACCTTGTAATCCATACCCTTTTTTTTCTCGAACCAGACCGAAATGACCGTAGGCGGCTGGGGCAGGTTCAGGCCTCGCCAGTCGTGTGGCAGCAACTCATTCTGCAATAGACTCAGCCGATGTAGCCAGGATGCCGGAATTTTACTCAAAACCGGATGCAAGGCATGTTCACCCACGCTTACCAGTACCAGCGAGGGGTTGGGAATAGTCTGCGCCAGTGTTTCCATATCTGTTTCACGGTTGACCGGATAAACGGGATAACCATGACGCAGCAACGCGCGAGTAAAAACACTGGCTATCTCGCCAATGCCGATAACGATTGCAGGATTTTGCATTGAAACTCCTTAAAAGCCGGACATGGTTATATCGTTTGATTTCAGTTGATCTGGATCAGGTTATTATTTTTGACTTTCTGGTTTGAGATTAAATTAGAACATTTCCTTAATCTAATACCGTTTCATAGTCTTAAATATACCGGATGAAATATTTTTTACAGCTAAAATCATATATCAATATATACTGACATTCTAAAAGAATAAATCATTATGGCTTATGTGTTTAGCCTGACGGCAAAACTGAGTCTAAATTTTTAGACTCAGTTATTAAGCTTGTACATACCCGGATAAAAAGACACAATTAGCGCCCGCCTAAAAAGGGCGTAGCATCCATTTATCTTTATTTTTTTAGATTTTTTTTAACGGGGGAGGTTGTTCCATGGGTCCAGAGCTAATGTTTGCACTTGCTGCGGCGGTGCTTGCCATATTATATGGCGTTGTTTCCATTTCAAGTATCATGCGCTTACCGCAGGGTACCGATGAAATGAAAAGAATTGCCCAGGCAATTCAGGATGGAGCCACTGCCTATCTTAATCGGCAATATATGACTATCGGCGTAGTCGGGGTTGTTCTGGCTATTGCTATTGCCCTGGCACTGAATGTTGAAACCGCAGTCGGTTTTGTCATTGGCGCAATCCTGTCTGGCGCGGCGGGGTATATCGGTATGAATGTTTCCGTGCGCTCTAATTCCAGAACTGCGGAAGCGTCTCGAAACGGTTTGAATGCCGGTTTGCAGGTCGCCTTCAAAGGGGGTGCGATTACTGGCATGCTGGTAGTCGGTCTGGCGTTGCTGGGCGTGGCTGGCTATTACAGTATCCTGGAAATGATGGGTTCGGCACACGCCGTGCATTCACTGGTGGGTCTGGCCTTCGGGGGTTCCCTGATTTCCATTTTTGCGCGTTTAGGTGGCGGTATTTTCACCAAAGGTGCTGACGTGGGTGCGGATATCGTCGGTAAGGTGGAAGCCGGCATTCCGGAAGATGATCCACGAAACCCGGCGGTAATCGCGGATAACGTAGGGGATAACGTGGGTGACTGTGCCGGTATGGCCGCCGATCTGTTTGAAACCTATGCGGTCACGCTGGTCGCCACCATGATTCTGGGCACCACCATAATGAAAAATTTCGGAACCACAGCCGTCCTGTATCCGCTGGTGCTGGGTGGTGCATCCATCATTGCATCCATCATTGGTACCTTTTTCGTCAGCATCAAGGAAGGCGGCAAGATCATGAATGCCCTGTATCGGGGCACGATAGTCGCCGCCGTTATTTCGGCGATAGCGTTCTACTTCATTACCGATATGATGATGGCGGGCAATGGTCACTACAGCACCATGCAACTGTTTGGCTCGGCGCTGGTCGGCCTGGTTCTGACCGTCGCGATGATCGTTATTACCGAGTACTACACGGCAACGGAATTTTCGCCGGTACGGCATATCGCCGAGGCCTCCACCACGGGTGACGGCACCAACGTCATTGCCGGTCTGGGCGTGTCCATGAAGTCAACGGCGCTGCCGGTATTGTCTATATGCGCTTCTATCTATGTGGCTTATGATCTGGCTCAACTATACGGAATTGCGATTGCTGCGACCTCCATGCTGTCCATGACCGGTATCATCGTCGCCCTTGATGCCTATGGGCCGATCACCGATAACGCGGGTGGTATTGCTGAAATGGCGGATCTGCCAGCAGATGTTCGCAAGACGACCGACGCGCTGGATGCTGTGGGTAACACGACCAAGGCAGTGACCAAGGGCTACGCCATTGGCTCCGCCGGTCTGGCGACGCTGGTATTGTTTGCGGATTACACGCAAGCGCTGGCGGAACGCGGCAACGGTGTGCCCGTGAGCTTTGATCTGTCCAATCACATGGTTATCATCGGCCTGTTCATCGGGGGTCTGATTCCCTATCTCTTCGGCGCTATGGCGATGGAAGCGGTGGGTCGTGCCGCGGGCGGAATCGTTAACGAAGTGCGCCGTCAGTTTAAGGAAATGCCGGGTATCATGGATCGCACCCAGACCCCTGATTACTCCAGGGCGGTGGACATGCTGACCAAGGCGGCGATCAAGGAAATGATCATTCCTTCCCTTTTGCCCGTGCTGGTGCCGATTATCGTTGGCCTGACTCTCGGTGCACAAGCGCTGGGTGGCGTACTCATCGGTACCATTGTGACCGGTCTGTTTGTGGCCATTTCCATGACTACCGGTGGTGGCGCCTGGGATAACGCCAAGAAATATATCGAGGACGGAAATTTCGGCGGCAAGGGTTCCGATACTCATAAGGCAGCGATAACCGGTGATACTGTGGGCGATCCCTACAAGGATACCGCGGGTCCGGCCATTAACCCACTGATCAAGATTATGAACATCGTAGCCTTGATGATCGTGCCTATTCTGTAACAGGTACGGATGACGAGGGGCGAGTGATGAGGGGAACCTTGTTGCTTGCCCTTTTTTTTTACTTAACAATGAAGGGATTTCTGTCGAATGAAGTCCGTTAAAGGGCAAGCAGATTAATTGCCTGATTTTTAGTCCTTCCATGTTCATGGTTCGACAAGCTCACCACGAACGTGGAGTATTACAACTGTTTCTAATACCCATCCGCTCCAAAAACAACCGTTCATTCTGAGCCTGTCGAAGGAAGCTCGTTAAAGGGCAAGCAGATTAATTACCTGATTTTTAGTCCCTCCATGTTCATGGTTCGACAAGCTCACCACGAACGTGGAGTATTACAACTGTTTCTAATACCCATCCGCTCCAAAAACAACCGTTCATTCTGAGCCTGTCGAAGGAAGCTCGTTAAAGGGCAAGCAGATTAATTACCTGATTTTTAGTCCCTCCATGTTCATGGTTCGACAAGCTCACCACGAACGTGGAGTATTATTAATCGTTGCATAAGTAGTTGCATCATCACCCCCTCGCCCTCCGGGAGAGGGTTGGGGTGAGGGTATAAAACACCTGCGAATACTTATGCAACGATTAATACAACTGTTTCTAATACCCATCCGCTCCAAAAACAACCGTTCATCCTGAGCCTGTCGAAGGAAGCCTGTCGAAGGAAGCTCGTTAAAGGGCAAGCAGATTAATTACCTGATTTTTAGTCCCTCCATGTTCATGGTTCGACAAGCTCACCACGAACGTGGAGTATTATTAATCGTTGCATAAGTAGTTGCATCATCACCCCCTCGCCCTCCGGGAGAGGG
>CAZQVV010000156.1:0-5377 GCA_964596835.1 uncultured Thiohalophilus sp.
AAACCACCCCGCAGCAAGCAGCGGGGTATTAATTGGTAATGTGCTGATGGGTTTCGCTTGCTCTACCCATCCTACTGTTTTTCGCTGAAAGCAGCGGGGAATTACACCTTGAAAGAGATTAGGTACAATTCTTAAGTTAATTTCTAACTGGAGATATTTTCCAGTTGGAGATCAACCTGAGATTTCTTACCGAAGGGTTACTTTCGGTTCGGACCAATCACCATCACCATCTGCCGGCCTTCCAGTCTTGGAAACTGCTCGACGGAGCCATACTCTTCAAGATCGGCTGCAACCCGTTTGAGTAGTTGCAGGCCCAGCTCCTGGTGCGCCATCTCGCGGCCACGAAAACGCAATGTAACTTTGGCCTTATCGCCATTTTCAAGGAAACGCTTAAGATTACGTAATTTCACATCGTAATCTCCCTTTTCGGTGCCTGGCCGGAATTTCACTTCCTTGATATGAATCTGCTTTTGCTTTTTCTTTGCAGCATGGCGTTTCTTGTTCTCTTCGAACAGGAACTTGCCATAATCCATGATTCGGCAAACGGGTGGTTTGGCTTCGGGGGCCACTTCAACCAGATCCATTTCCGAGCTATCTGCTAATTCCTGGGCTTCCTGAATAGACAAAACACCTGCCTGTTCTCCATCCGATGTAATGACTCGCACTTCCGGTGCTGTTATTTCCGCATTGGTGCGCGTTTTCTTGGTCGCGATATTTTAACCCTCCAAATGACTACGGCCGCGGCTCGCGATTTCTTCCGTGATTTTCCCGGTGAATGACGCTAATGTCATCCCGCCCAGATCCTCACCGCTTCGCGTGCGCACGGCCACAGTTGAATTTTCGACTTCCCTGTCTCCAACAATCAGGAGATAGGGCATTTTCTGTAACGTGTGTTCGCGGATCTTAAAGCCTACCTTCTCATTTCTCAAGTCGGCAATGGCTCGAATACCCTGTTTTTGCAGTTTTTCTGTCACGCTCTGCACATAAGCCGCCTGATTATCGGTAATTCCCATCACCACGACCTGATTGGGTGATAACCATAGCGGAAAGGCGCCCGCATAATGCTCAATCAAAATACCGATAAAACGTTCCAGCGAACCCAGGATGGCGCGATGCAGCATCACCGGAATCTGACGTGACCCGTCCTCAGCCACGTACTGGGCATCCAGGCGTCCCGGCATGTTGAAATCCACCTGAATGGTGCCACACTGCCAGATCCGATCCAGACAGTCCCGCAGGGAAAATTCAATTTTCGGCCCGTAAAACGCGCCCTCGCCCGGCTGTAAATCCCATTCCAGATCCGTGGCGTTGAGCGCCGTGGCCAAGGCTGCCTCGGCTTTGTCCCAGACTTCGTCCGGCCCTACCCGTTTTTCCGGGCGGGTGGAGAGTTTGATAATGACATCCTCGAAACCGAAATCCCGGTACACCTCGAACAGCAGATCGATAAAGTCCGAAACTTCATCCTGGATCTGATCTTCGGTACAGAAAATATGTGCATCATCCTGGGTGAAGCCGCGCACGCGCATCAGCCCATGCAGGGTGCCGGACGGCTCGTTACGATGGCAGGAACCAAACTCGGCCATGCGTAACGGCAGGTCGCGGTAGCTCTTGAGTCCCTGATTATAAATCTGGATGTGACAGGGACAATTCATCGGCTTGACCGCATACTCGCGGTTTTCCGAATGGGTAGTGAACATGTCGTCCTTGAATTTGTCCCAGTGGCCGGATTTCTCCCACAGCACCCGATCCGCCAGATTCGGTGTGCGCACTTCACCGTAACCATGCTGTCTCAGCAGCTTGCGTATATATTGCTCAATTTCCTGATACAACACCCAGCCGTTGTCGTGCCAGAAAATCATGCCCGGCGCTTCTTCCTGCGAGTGAAACAGATCCAGCTGCCGACCCAACTTGCGATGATCGCGTTTCTCGGCTTCTTCCAGATGATGCAGATAGCCCTTGAGCGCCTTTTTATCACCCCAGGCGGTACCATAAATGCGTTGCAGCATTTCATTGTTGGAATCACCACGCCAATAGGCACCAGCCAGCTTCATCAATTTGAAAGCCTTGATTTTACCGGTGGACGGCACATGCGGCCCACGGCAGAGATCGGTAAACTCACCCTGTTTATATAAAGATAGATCCTGATCCTCGGGAATGGATTCGATAATTTCAGCTTTGTAGCTTTCACCCAGATCGCGGAAATAACGGATCGCCTCGTCACGCGACAGCACGGAACGCTCGACAGGAATATCCTGCTTCACCAGCTCCTTCATTTTTTTCTCGATCACGGCCAGATCGGCTTCGGCAAAGGGTTCATCGCGGGCGAAATCGTAATAGAAACCGTTATCCACTACCGGTCCAATGGTTACCTGGGTATCGGGAAAGAGCTGCTTCACCGCCTGCGCCATTAAGTGCGCAGCAGAATGGCGAATGATTTCCAACCCTTCCGCATCCCGATCAGTAATCAACGAAAGCGAAACATCTCGGTCGATAACATGGCTGGCATCCACCAGTTGCTCATCTACCTTACCGGCCAGAGTTGCGCGCGCCAGACCGGCGCCGATATCGGCCGCTATCTCCATCACGGTAACAGAGTGATCAAACTCGCGTTTCGAGCCATCAGGAAGTGTAATCTCGGGCATATCAGCACCTTTTCAGCCAGTGGTGGTCCTTACCAAAGACCACATGAGGCGTCATTATTTTCTGGGTTTGCTAGAGACAGGTAAACCCTCTAGCGTATTGACGGGTGTTAAATCTGGATTCCGCAACCGACCGCTTAATATAATCAACGACTTAAAGCGGCTTTTAGCGAAAGGCGCACTTTACAGGAATCGGGGTTATCCGTAAAGCAAGATAGCACAGAGATCCATCTGAGATGAAAAGCTTCTACAGGGCAAGATCATATTTGGTCAGGGGGACTGGAACCGAAAAAGATGCTGGCGCGACGGCATCAGATCGTCAACGAACAAGATCATACTCAGCGAGAAGATCCCCGTTCACGTCAAACACCCGTATAAAACCAGCCTGAAACTGCCATCATAGGTGATCGGACAGAAGAAGTAATGAAATTGGACTATGGGCCGCTATATCGACCAGATGGTCAAAATTAATTGTTCATCCAGAAAATACGCATCAATCAATGCTAATCAACAAGGCTGAAACAATTTTATGTTGCGCTATATTTCTGTTTTTTTGACTGTTTTAGCACTAAGTTACTCCATGAATCTTTTCGCAAAAGATTATCGTATTAGTGTTGCGCGGCTTCCTCTATATAGTGAAAGTGCCAATAAAGGAATATTGATTGATATTCTGAAAGCTATGGATAAAGAATATAAAGGAGGAAAATTCATTATTCAGGTTTATCCTTTCCAACGGTCAATTGAGAACGTCATTAATGGGCGGGCAGACTTTCATTTTCCTACAATTGGCTCTCATATCTGGTCAAGAGAAAATGATAAATTTGAACGAAAATTAAATAAACTGGGTATCCGCCGCTCATCAGTAAGTCTGACTAAAACCCATTTTGCCCTGTATAGCAACCGTGATAAACCTCCTCTGGATATTCACCATCTCGAACAATACCGAATTGAAACCGATAGTGCCCATACAATATTCTTTAATCCAAGGGTACAGGGAACAACCTGTTTGCCCTGCAGTGTAAGAAAATTATCTGCCGGCAGAATAGATGGTTTGATTTTTGCTGCTCGGGAAATCGACGGAATGATTAAAAAAGCCCATATAAAAAATATTCGTCGACAAAATTATAAAATATTCGGTTCAAAATTTATTCTACCCTTAGGTCCAAAAGGAGACGCAATAGATAAACTGCTTGCCAGACTGATAAAAAAAATGATAGAAGACGGTACCTTAAAAAAAGTAGCAAAACCTTATAGTGATTATTTCGAAAAAAACTTTTCCGCTCCTTATTTGCCTACTCTCCAGGATATAAAAAATCGATAATGTGATGTTTAAATTTAAAGAAGTTTCTCCCTTATCACGTCGTTTATTGATCACCATTCTGTTTTCCAGCTCAATAGTTACACTTATTATTACCGCAATGCAGCTTACACTGGATTATAAAAATGACATTAATCTAATTAAAAACCGACTTGGCCAAATCAGAGAAAGTGTTGTCAAGCCAATGGCGAACAGCGTCTGGAATTTTAATAAAAAGCAATACAACATTCAATTACAGGGAATATTGAACCTGGATGATATTGTGTTTGTAGAAATAAAGAATCAGGAGGGTAAGTTAATTATTAAAAAAGGAAAACCCCAGACAAAGCAAACAATCAGCAAGACCTTCCCACTAGTTGCTCATGACTTTGGCAAGGAAAACTATGTGGGACAATTAACGGTTATTGCCAGTTTATCAAACGTGTATAAAAATTTAATGGATAAAGTATTAATCATACTTGCCTCTCAAGCAATAAAAACTATTTTAATCTCAACAGTAATTGTTTTTGCTTTTTATTACCTGGTCACCCGGCATTTACGAGACATCTCTCAATATACTCGTAATTTTGATCTTGATGATCCATCTGATTGTTGCTTAAACCGCGCACAACCCAGGGAACATGATGAACTGAATTATATCGTTAATTCCTTAAATAACCTGAAGAAAGCCTTGAAGGAACAGCATGAAAATATAGTTACCCTAAATAAAAACCTGGAAAAAACTGTCCGGAAAAGAACGCAGGCATTGACAGAAAAACAGAAACTGCTAGAGAAACTCGCTACCCATGACTCCTTAACGAACCTGTACAATCGGCGAAAATTTGATGATTTGTTTGAGCAGCAATGGCAGTATACTAAACGAAACAGTACAAATTTTTCTTTGGCAATTATTGATATTGATTATTTTAAAAACTATAACGATAACTATGGACATGAAAAAGGCGATGAAGCATTAAAACAGGTTGCCCATGCGCTGATTAATTCAGTAAAACGCCCTCAGGATAGCATTTCGAGGTTCGGGGGTGAGGAGTTTGTGTTATTACTGCCCGAAATTAATATGGAAGGTTTTTGTCATGTATTACAGAATGTTAAAAATAATATTAACAAACTAAATATCACGCATGAAAAATCAGTAGTCTTCAATAAATTAACGGTAACTATTGGTGGCGTGTTAGGTATCCCTTCTCAGGAAAACAGTCAGCAGCATTTTTTTTCTGAGGCCGACAAAAATCTATACCAGGGCAAAAAACAAGGTAGAAATCAAATCGTAGTAACACAATTAAACTAAATATCTGTTTCGAATACCAGTACACTTGTAAATTTTCACGTTCGTGGTGAGCTTGTCGAACCATGAGCGTGAAAATGCTGTGAATAGAGCGCTTAGTCTATTTATCCTTCGACAAGCTTCCTTCGACAAGCT
>CAZQVV010000157.1:0-5299 GCA_964596835.1 uncultured Thiohalophilus sp.
AGCCTGTCGAAGGATTAACGGGGCAGCCGTGTTTCCTGATATAAAAATCTGCGGCGCAACAACTTGTGCAGTTCCATCACCACGAGCACGCTCAGCGCCAGTCCCAGCAGTTGCAGCCAGTGTTGCGGTGAGACCGGTTGAATACGCAGTACATCATTCAGCCAGGGCGTATACATAGCGCCAATGTGAATGGCCTGGGCGGCGAGGGTGCCGAACAGGAGGAGGCGGTTGCGCAGGGGGTTTTGTTGTAACACCGAGCGCGTTTCGGAACGGCTGTTAAAAACATGGATGTTCTCGAACAGCACCATCAATAACAGCGTGCCGTTGCGTGCTTCATCAAGGCTGTAGCGCTGCGTCAGCAACCACTGAAACAAAAAGAATGCCAGTGTGCCGATGACCAGCGCCGAGAGCATGACCCGCTCTATCATCAGGCGATTAAAGATTGCTTCCTTCGGTGCGCGCGGTGGATGATGCAATTCATCGCCTTCACCCGGTTCAAAGGCCAGCGCCACATCCTGAATGCCATTGGTGACCAGATTGAGCCAGAGCAGTTGTACCGCGAGCAGAGGCAGCGGCAGGCCGCTGAGCAGCGCCAGGGTGAACAGTACCAGTTCGGCGAGACCGGTGGATATCAACAGGAAGATCACCTTGCGCACATTGGCGTAGGCGACACGGCCTTCTTCCACCCCGGCGATGATAGAGGCGAAGTTGTCATCGGTGAGAATCAGTTCGGCGGACTCCCGCGCCACCTCGGTGCCAGCTTTACCCATGGCCACGCCAACCTGGGCGGCGCGCAGGGCGGGGGCGTCATTCGCGCCATCACCGGTGACGGCAACGAAATGACCGTTGCGTTGCAGGGATTGTACGATGTCCAGTTTCTGTTGCGGCTCCACCCGGGCGAACACCCGTGCCGTGCCAGTGAGATGATCCAGTTCGGCTTCATTCCTGATCTGTTTCAGTTGCGTGCCATTGATGACCTGTTCAATGGACTGGGCCAGATCCAGCTCGCGAGCGATAGTCAGGGCTGTGGCGGGATGATCTCCGGTAATCATGGCGACCTCGATACCGGCGGTGCGGCAGGCGCGCACCGCCGCCGGGGCCTCGTTGCGTAGCGGATCGATCATGCCCACCAGACCCAGCAGGGTGAGTCCCTGTAAATGTTCCGGGCCAAAGTGTTTTTCTGTATCGGTTTCGATATTGCCGCTGGCCAGCGCCAGTACACGGTAGCCCTGAGAAGCCAGCGTATGCGCCCGCCGTTCCAGTAACGCGGCATCCACGGGCTGATCTTTTTCTACTGCCGCCATATACCGGCATAGGGGTAAGAGTGCTTCCAGCGCACCTTTGACAAAGGCCTGCGGCCTGCCATCGCCCCGGTTGAGACTGGCGGAGAAGCGGCGCTCCGGTTCAAACGGAATCACCGCCAGCTCGGGAAACGTGTTCAGGCTTTCTTCTTTGACAATCCCCGCTTTATGCGCCATCACCAGCAGGGCGACATCGGCACTGTCGCCGTGGTGGCTCCATTGTCTGTCACGGTGGCCGATAAAGCCCTCATTGTCCGCTAGCACCGCGGCCAGGCACAGGCGCTCAAGCAGGCTTTTCCCGGCCAGTGTTGGCGTTCCCTCTGGACTCAGAATATGGCCGTCCGGCTGCACGCCTTCGCCGCTGATTTCATATTTCTCGCCCTGACTGAAGACGATGCGGCGGGCGGTGAGTTGATTAACCGTCAGCGTACCGGTTTTGTCAGTGGCGATGAAGGTGCAGGAACCCAGGGCTTCCACTGCTACCAGCCGCTGCACAATAACGTTGCGCCGCGCCATGCGTCGCATACCGATAGCCAGCGCCACGGTTAGCGCTACCGGCAGACCTTCGGGAATGGCGGAGACGGCCAGCGCGACTACCAGCAGAAAAATTTCTGCCACAGGCATGCCGCGGCCAGCGGCGACGCCCCCCATAACGAGGGCGGCGAGTATGACCAGGAGTGCGATCAGATGGGTGAATTTTTCCATTCGCAGCAGTAAAGGTGGGCGCGGTGGAGCACGATTGAGAATCGCACTGGCGATGTGTCCCATTTCAGTGGCTAGCGCGGTGGCGACTACCACGCCCTGTGCCCGTCCCCGGATCACCAGACTGCCAGCGAAGACCATGTTGGCCCGATCAGCCAGCAGAGTCTCGCCCGCCAGTGCCCTGTTCGGGTCTTTCTGCACCGGGACGGATTCACCCGTGAGCAGAGATTCGTCCAGTTGTAGATCATGGGCCTGTAGCAGACGGAGATCTGCCGGTGTTCGATCGCCGGACTCCAGCAGAACGATATCACCGGGAACCAGTTCTTGTGCATCGATCTCCCAGCTATCGCCTTCACGCAGTACCCGGCAGCGAGTACTGACCAGTTGATTTAATGAGGCGGCTGCGCGCTGGGCAGAATATTCCTGCACAGTGCCAATAATGGCGTTGATCATCAGTACCGCAAAAATAAAACCGGCATCCGAGTATTCCTGGATCAGCAGGGACAACAATGCTGCGACCAGCAGGACATAGATCAGCGGACTGGCAAACTGGCGCAGAAAAACCTGAGCCATACCCGGCGGGGCTGGGCGGGGCAGACGGTTGCGGCCGTAAGAGAGCAAACGCGCTGCCGCCTCGCGCCGGGTGAGACCATGCGCTGAAGTTTGCAGCCTGGCGAGCACCTGCGTTAGCGCTTTGGCATGCCAGTCCGCATCCCAGTTTGCGTTGGATTGTGCGAATGCGTGGGTCATCGTCATAGACTATGCCGCAGAAAATAACTTGTCCAGAAGCGGAAGCCTATGTCTCCTCCTGTTTAGCACGAAGGATATTCCGGGTTATTTCTATCAAGTGGGACTCACCGTAGCGTCAACGAACTGTCAACGAACTGTCAACCAACGGCAACAAACCGCGTCTAGTATTTCCTGCGTGAGGCCACAAGGGAAGATGTTCGCTTTGCGCAGGGATGGGCAAGGTCTTCCGTGAATATTGTGTGTAATGGTCTGATGGCGCTTCGCTGAAGGTTTGGGTTGTTACGAATATTCTTAAAGCGGAGCAAAGCAATACGCAAGTTAAACTTTGTCAAACCTCAATTCAAGGAGAGTCCTAAATGAAAGATATGAAACTTAAAGCGATAGCGGCAGGTATTGCGTTTGCGCTGGTCGGCACCTTTGCCGGTCAGGCGCTGGCCATGTCGCCAGATATGAATGGCGACGATGGTTCTGCATCAGTACGCACCACCACCCCTATCCGGCATCTCATCGTCATTATTGGCGAGAATCACACGTTCGATAATCTCTTCGGCGGTTATAAGCCGCGCCATGGGCAACGGGTGATGAACCTGCTTTCAGAAGGTGTCATCAAGGCTGACGGCAGCCCCGGTGTAAATTTCAGTCGGGCCGCACAACAGCAGGCGCAAGATTTTGACACCTACCAGCTGGCGCCGCACAGAACCGGACCCTATGCGACCTTGCCGCAGCCCAATACCACCTATGCGACGGGTCTGCCGGGCAATCAACCGGATGTTCGTTTTCCCGCCGATCTGCCTAATGGGCCGTTCCAGATCACGAAGTATGTGAATTATGACGCGCATATTGGTGATCCCGCACATCGGTTTTTCCAGATGTGGCAGCAGTATAACAAGGGACGCATGGATCTGTTTACCTGGGTAGCCGAGACGGTCAGCATTGGTCCTGACAACAGCTGGTTTTCACCCAGCCCTGCGGATACCTTTCAGGGCGGAGTGGCCATGGGTTTTTATAACATGAGCACGGGTGATGCACCCTACTTCAAGTCGCTCGCTGATCACTATGCTATTAGCGATAACTACCACCAGCCCGTCATGGGTGGTACGGGGGCGAATTTCCTCGCAGTCGTTACCGGCGATGTAGCTTATTACGATACTGCGGGTTACCCGACGATGCCGCCTGTCAATCAGATTGAAAATCCCGATCCGCAGCCTGGTACCAACAACTGGTATATCAAGGATGGCTATCGGGGTGGCTCCTATGTAAATTGTTCGGATGCCAGCCAACCCGGTGTCAGACAAATACAACGCTACCTGCGGTCAGTAAAGGGCAAGCCCTTCCGCGGCGGAAATTGTGCGCCCGACACCTATTACCTGCTTAACAACTATGGGTTGGGTTATACCCCGACGGGTGATCTGAAACCGCTGGGTGATCAGCACTTTACTTTACCGCCTCAGACCCTGCCTACTATCGCTGAAGCGCTGTCGCGCAAGGGCGTGAGTTGGAAATGGTACAGCGGTGGCCGTAATGGTGGCAAGGTAACCAAAGAGTATTGCGGCATCTGCGATCCGCTGGTGGCCTTCACCGGAGTCATGACCACGCCGTTGAAGAGCAATCTGCAGGGTATGACACAATTCTATGCGGACGTGAAAAACGAAAAATCCATGCCGGCTGTAACCTTCATACGCCCGTATGAAAGTCAGGCTGGCCATCCGGCCAATGCCACGATGTCGGGCTTCGAGCACTTTGTCGAGGATGTGGTCAAACGCGTCAAGAGTGATAAAAAACTCTGGGCGCATACGGCCATTCTGGTGACAACTGACGAGGGTGGTGGCTATTATGATTCCGGATATATCCAGCCAATCGACTTCTTCGGTGATGGTACGCGCATTCCCCTGATCGCAATATCACCGTTCGCCCGTCGCGGCTATGTGGATCATACCTACTATGATCACACCTCGATCCTCAAGTTCATTGAGCGCAACTGGTCATTGGCGACACTCTCGCCGCGTAGCCGTGACAACCTGCCCAACCCGGTGATGTCGGATGACAATAACCCCTATGTGCCGGAAAATCGCCCGGCCATCGGTGATATGATGAAACTGTTCCGCTTCGGTCATCAGATGGACGCCGATCATGGCCATGAGCGGCATGAAGACGAGTCAGACTAAATAAACTCAATCCGCGACTCGCTGTAAAAATTAACCCGCGCCGTTTCGGTGCGGGTTTTTTTTAATACTGCTGCTGTGCCGCCAGTTTAGCGCTTATCTTGTGGCTCAAGACACGATTTTCCCAGGTTACGTCCAGCATTAGGCTGTTCCTGGAATGCTCGGGTTCCAACGGAGATTTCTAAATAAGTGTTCCAAATACCAGAACACTGGTGAGTTTCCATGTTCGTGGTGAAGTCCTGAGTCCTTCGATTTCACTCAGGAGAGCCGCGTCGAAGGGTCGAACCATGAGCGTGGACATGCTGTGAATAGTGTGCTTCATCTATTTGTCCTTCGACAAGCTCAGGACGAACGGTGCTTTTGACAAGGCTCTCCTGAGCGATG
>CAZQVV010000158.1:0-5284 GCA_964596835.1 uncultured Thiohalophilus sp.
GCGGCGTTGAAGCGAGTCAGGCGCAACAAAGGGAGTCCGGGCGTGGACGGAATGACCGTCGACGAACTGCCGGATTACCTTAAAGTGCACTGGCTGGCAATCAAGGCGCGTTTGCGGGAGGGATGTTATCAGCCACAACCGGTAAAACGGGTAAAGATCCCCAAACCGGGGAGTATGGAAAAGCGCAAGCTGGGTATTCCCTGTGTGCTGGACCGATTTATCCAGCAGGCGATCCTGCAAGTTTTACAAAGGAAGTGGGAGCAGACGTTTTCCGATAGCAGTTACGGCTTTCGCCCCGGGCGCTCGGCGCACCAGGCGATAGCCCGAGCCCAATCCCATATCAAGGCGGGTTACGGGTATGTGGTGGATATTGACCTGGAGAAATTCTTCGATCAGGTCAATCACGACAGGCTGATGAACCGGCTGGCGATGAGGATAGCCGATAAACGGGTCTTGAAGTTGATCCGCGCCTATCGGAGGGCGGGCATATTGGAGACTGGACTGGTTAGCGTCCCAAGCGAGGGCACCCCACAAGGCGGACCGCTTTCACCCTTTCTGTCCGATGTGGTACTGGACGAACTCGACGGAGGGAAAGCCCGTAAGGGCCTCCCTATCCCTATTGAAACTGTCGTGGCTTGAAGGAAGCGTGTTCGTGTAGGCAAAATCACCTGTCGCAAGCTCGGTAAAAGTATGATTCGTAGTGTCGCCTGTGGGGCCAAATATGGTAAAACTGCTCGTTCTGGCACTGTCGTAGTAAAAGGTGCCATTGGTGATATCCAGGGTCGCCGAGCCGATGATTCCAGCCATGGCGCCAGGCGCTGCTATGAAGGTAGCCAGGACGACACCTATCGTCGCCAGGAGCCGCCGCATATATCGTAAATTCATTCCCATAATCCCACTCCTTTTCAATTTAATCGGAGAACGTCAGTGGCGCTCTCCATCATTAAACGTTAAACGTTGCTATTCCCAAAGATTTCATCGTTCTAAAGTTAGGGAATTTGTATACGCAAATTCACTGTATTTTTATCTCGACGTGAGGACATCCGTCCTCCCCGCAGAAATACAGGCATATAACGCGCCATGATTTGTAAGCGGTTGAATAACAAGGTTTTTATGCACACCCAGGGCTTTGACGAACAGGTGAGGAGTAGAAAATGTAAAAAATTCCGATACTTTTGCTGGCTACAACCTTAAGAAGCACCGGGAAAGCGGCCGAAAAAAAAGTAAAAACCAGTTAAAGAACAGTTATATATATGATATTTATGATCTTGAATATTAAAATGTAAACAATACTGACTTGAATTAGCTCAAAATGAGGCAGAGAAGACGCTTGATCTCTATTTTCTATCTAATAATTTTTTTGTAGAATAATTTACTGGTTTTCATGGCGAATTCCAGATTGGTTTGTGGTGAACCAATGGGATCAAATTTCACCATAAAAGTCTATCATCTCTTCGTTTTCAATAAGTTGCCTGGAAAATCGTTTAGGCATAACTCAGCTTTCACTGACTCTCTTTGCTGGAGGCACTTAAGCTTCCTTCATTCCTGCCCGCAACCGGGCCTGCCTCTAACTTGTCAAATAATGGGTATTGTGTAGCATGGCGATATGAGTCATGCGCGCAATCAGTACTAAAAAATGAGTCTGGGATTATTCGGCTACCTGAGTGCATCGCTTGCATTTCTCCTGTTCGCCATTCTGCTCTTAACCAGTTGGCGCAGTGGAGCTCGTGGTGTGTTGCTGGCAGCCGTCTCCTTGATAAACGCATTGTGGGCGGGTTTGGCGAGCCAGGTTGTCATAGAGTCGGTGGAGCAGGCCAGCGCCTATCAGGTATTTGAAGTATTGCGATACATTGCCTGGTATGTCTTTTTAATCAAGCTATTTGATTCGGCTGCTAGCAAAAATTCCGGTTACCGGCGATTCCAACGATGGGTATTGTTATTCAGTGTCGGCTTTGGGTGTCTTGTGTTGCTGACGGAATTCGTACCGGCACGTTTTGACGGGTGGGGCTTTCATGATTATCTAACGACATTTCAGTTTGTGGGTCATTTGATCATGTCGATCATCGGACTCGCCATCGTCGAACAACTTTTTCGTAATATTTCGGTGCAAGACCGCTGGGCGATCAAGTTCCTGTTTATGGGTGTCGGCGGGATTTTCGCCTATGACTTTTATTTCTACGCCAATGCGTTGTTGTTCCGTGGTATGGATCCCGGCTTATGGGAAGCGCGTGGATTTATCAGTTTTGTTTCAGTCCCTATGCTGGTTCTATCCGCCGCCAGAAACAGGGAATGGTCGCTGAACGTATTCGTTTCGCGCGATATTGTGCTGACCACGACAGCGATTTTCGGTGGCGGTTTCTATCTGCTGGTGATGGCGGCTGTCGGGTATTATCTGCGTGGTTATGGGGGTAGCTGGGGGCGTGTTGCCCAGACTGTATTCCTTTCGCTGGCGATCATTTTGCTGGTTGCGGTGCTCTTCTCCGGACAGTTGCGGGCCAACCTGAGAGTATTTTTAGGCAAGCATTTCTATAAGAATAAATATGATTACCGAAAGGAATGGTTGCAGCTAACAGGTGAGCTAAATAATCAAAAGGATGACAGTGATGGGTTCATTTCAGCAACCGGAGTACTCGCGCGGCTTGTCGATGCGCGCTCGGGCCTGATCTGGTTGCGTGAAAACGATAATCGTTATCGAAATATAGCCGCATGGCGCACAGATCGGATCGATGTGACTGAAACAGAACGTAGCAGTCTGGTTCGGTTTTTCGAACAGACAGGATATATTATCAATCTGGCAAATGTCGATACCCGCCCTGAAGAGTACGAAGGTCTGGTATTGCCGACCTGGTTAAATGAAATCCATCGGCCCTGGATGATTGTTCCACTGTTTGGCCTGGAATCTTTGCTGGGGTTTGCAGTGTTGGCGGATCCGCTGGTGTCCAGAAAAATAAACTGGGAAGACAGGGATTTGCTTAAAACCGCCGCCAAGCAGGTGTCCAGTTATCTTACTGTCCTGAGAACATCGGAAGTGCTGGCAGAGGCACGGCAATTTGAAGTGTTCAACCGAATATCAGCTTACATGGTTCATGATCTGAAGAATATATCGGCAGAACTTGAGCTTATCGTGCGTAATGCCGAACGGCACCGAAACAATCCTGAGTTTCTCGACGACACGTTCGACACGGTTAATAATGCCTCTGAAGATATTAAAAGATTGCTCGATCAGTTGCGTAACAAACGGCTTCAAAGCGAGAGAAAAGTTGCCGTCGATGTCTGTAATCTGGTGCGGGATGTTGCCCTTCATAAAAGTGATTGCCTCCCGGTACCTGACGTTGTATGTGAGTGCGGTGAGTGCCATACTGTTATAGAAAAAGGGCGCCTGACCAACGTGTTGGCGCACCTGCTAGACAATGGGCAGCAGGCAACTTCAGACGATGGGTTTCTGAAAGTCAAGGTGATGAAGAAAGATCCCGCCATCGTTATTCAGATTCTGGATAATGGTCATGGTATGGATGACGACTTTATCAAGAAGCGCCTTTTCAAGCCTTTTGATACCACAAAAGGTAACGCCGGGATGGGTATCGGCATGTACGAATGCCGAGAGTTTATTCACGAACTGGGCGGCGAAATAAAGGTCGAAAGCGAACCGGGGAAGGGGACTTCCATTAGTTTGCATATACCTTTGAATAATTAACAATAAGAACTTAATGTGCCATTTTTTTAGAGTAGCAGGCTACACTCATGTCAAACAATGCACTCAAACCCCTGCTTGTCGTCGAGGATAATCCTGGCGTACGAAAACAGCTAAAATGGTCTTTTGAAAGTTACGATGTGGTATTGGCGGGCGATCGTATTTCAGCGCTTAAACAGCTGAAGCGAACGCATCCATCGGTGGTCACCCTGGATCTTGGACTGCCACCGGATCAAGCCAACGCGACGGAAGGGCTTGCTACGCTTAGTGAAATTCTCAAGGTGGCGCCTTATACGAAAGTGATCGTTGTGACGGGAAATGATGACCGGCAAAACGCCCTGAAAGCGGTGTCGCTGGGCGCCTATGATTTTTACCAGAAACCCATTGATCCCGATGTGCTGGGATTGATTGTTGATCGTGCCTACAGTCTATATGAGCTGGAAGAAGAGAATCGCAACCTGGCCAAACAGAAATATAATTCACCGATGGCGGGTATTGTGGGAAGCAGTCCGCAGATGCAGCGGGTTTGCCGGATGGTGGAGAAGATCGCGCCTTCTGACGCGACGACCTTAATCCACGGGGAGAGCGGTACAGGAAAGGAACTGTTTGCGCGGGCATTGCATGATCTGAATCGCAGGAAGGATAAACCCTTTGTCGCTGTAAATTGTGCAGCCATACCCGAGAACCTTCTCGAAAGTGAGTTGTTCGGTTATGAGAAGGGGGCTTTTACGGGCGCCGTTAAAAGAACCCAGGGTAAAATCGAGTATGCGGAGGGAGGCACGCTGTTTCTTGATGAAATCGGTGATATGCCGGCTCCTCTGCAAGCCAAGATGTTGCGCTTTTTGCAGGAACGTATCGTTGAACCCATTGGTTCCCGAAAGACCATTCAGGTTGATGTAAGGATTCTCTGTGCTACGCATCAGGATCTGGAACAACTGATTCAGAAACAGGAATTCCGCGAAGATCTCTATTACAGAATCAGTGAAATCGTGCTTGAAATTCCTCCTCTGAGAGAGCGGGAGGGGGATATCATACTTCTTGCCCAGTCGTTTTTGGAACAATTTAATCATCAGCACGGTAGCAATATCCGGGGTTTTAGTGGCAGTGCGCTGGGGGCTATCGAACATTACGCCTGGCCTGGTAACGTACGTGAACTCGAAAACAAAGTGAAACGTGCGATTGTACTGGCGGATAGCGAATGGATATCAGCGGAGGATCTCGGTTTAAGAGAGGAGGCAAGAGTGGTATTGCCTCTTAATCTCAGGCAGGCGAGAGAGGATGCAGAGCGGTGGGTGATTGCCCAGTCACTGGCGCTACACCATAATAATATATCCCGGACTGCGAGCGCTATTGGGGTAAGCCGGCCATCCCTGTACAGCCTGATGAAAAAGCTGGGTATGGCCGGAACGCCAGATTAAGAAGATGTATCACTATAAAGATGCAGCCAGGCGATTCATTAAGCCAAAACGGGTGAATAATGGAGACTTAGCCAAGCCGTTTAAATGGAGAAAAAATGCAGTAAATATTATTAGCTCAACTGAATGATTAAAGGTCGCGTTACCTAACCCGGATAAACCGCAGGATAAGTACCTT
>CAZQVV010000159.1:0-5234 GCA_964596835.1 uncultured Thiohalophilus sp.
AGGAAGCTTGTCGAAGGAAGCTTGTCGAAGGAAGCTTGTCGAAGGATAAATAGACCAAGCACTCTATTCACAGCATTTTCACGTTCATGGTTCGACAAGCTCACCACGAACGTGAAAACTCACAAATGTACTGGTATTCGGAATAGCTATTTAGAACCTAGGGTCAACCCTGGACTGTCATCGGGTCAACCACGATTTTGCTGGCGCTTCCAGTGCCTTAGACTATCCGCATCACACGCAATTCGTCTAAATGCAGAGGAGGAAGGATATGTCAAAAATAATCAATACAGGCCGCGCAACGGCCCTGGCAATGCTGGTTGCGGTATGCGGGTTCATGAGTAATGCAGCAATAGCCGGCAAAGACGTTGGCATGGGGCACGATCACCGCACCTTTCAGGCTAACGGCAAAATCGACTACGGCAGAGTCGGCGACTCCTACACCGCCGATCTGGTCATGTACCTGGCGGGTAACCAGTTCATGGTGATGAAAGATCTGATCGGCGCCTTCCAGAAGCGCAATCCCGACATCAAGTCGGTGTTCGTGGAAACGATTCCCCCAGGCCAAATCCTTAAAGGGCAGATCCTAAAGCAGGGTAAGATCGCCGGGCAAAAGATTGCCAGAAATCCTGATCTGTTCGCCAGCGTCAACGTCAATCACCTCAAGAAGTTGCACGCTAAAAACCTAATGAACGACTACATGATCTACACCCACAACAAGCTGGCGCTGGAGGTGCTGGAGGGCAACCCCAAGCACATCAAGGGACCGAGAGATCTGGCCCGTGACGACATCGTGGTAACGTTACCCAACCCCTTGACCGAAGGCATATTCAAATTCTATGGCTCCAAAATGCTCAAGATGCTGGGGATCTACAAAAAAGTGACCGGCGGCAAAAAATGCAGGAGTTGCTGGGCCATCAAGGGCAAGACCTGGTTCACCTCGCGCCACCATCGTGAAACACCGATACGCCTGCTGGAAGGCAAGACCGACGTCGGCGTGGTGTGGGCAACGGAAATCATCTATCAACGGCAAATCGGCCGCAAGATCGAAGGCATAGATATCCCGGCCCCTTACAACATGGCCGACAAAGTCGCTTACGCCATTGGCGCCCTGAAAACCGGGCGCAACCCGTATAACGCGATGCGCTTCCTGGCCTTTCTGGGCACAGACAAGGCTCAGAGCATCTATGCCAAACATGGATTTATCACCGCCACCCAGAGAGAACGGCGGCTCAAGCCGCTGCCCGGAAAGTAAAAAGGGGGGTCAGTTCAGCGCGCCTTTAGAAGTGGGCTCACGATTATCCTGTTACCCCCCTCTTCCCATCGGGGAGAGGGGGGGTAAGGCATGGTTTTATTTATCCCGTCAACTCCACCACAACTCGCAAACCAGGGCGGTTATCCTCAAGCTTAAGCCTGGCTTTGTGCAAATCAACAATCGCCTTGACCAGGCTTAATCCCAATCCATTTCCGGGTGTGCTGCGCGCGCTTTCCAGTCGAACGAATCGGTGTGTGACGTTCTCTCTTTGATCTTCGGGTATCCCGGGACCATTGTCACTGACCCATAGTTGTATTTTTCCTTCGCAGCATCTTGCCTTAAGCTGGATCATGCCGCCCTTTTGCGTAAACTTAAACGCATTATCCAGCAGGTTAGTGATAGCCTGCGCCAGTAATTGCCGATTTCCCTGTACCCTCAGACCGTCTTCGATCTCCGCGCTAAATTGCCAGTGATGTTCTTCAGCCTGATCTTCATAGAGCTCATACAGATCCTGAAGCAGGGTTGAAAGATTCACCTCTCCCCATTCGCCCCTGTCACTACCGGCCTCCGCCTGGGCGATCTCCAGCAGGGCATTGAAGGTTTGCATCAGCTCCTCGGCGTCGCTTTTCGTCTCTTGCATGGCCCGCCGATACTCTTCATTTTCTCTTGAATCCAGCAGCATAACCTCGATCCTGTTGCGCATACGCGCCAGCGGCCTGCGTAAATCATGGGCGATGTTGTCGGTCACCTGGCGCATCCCCATCAGCAGAATTTCGATCCGCGCCAACATGTTGTTGATATGCCCGGCAAGTTCATCAAATTCATCATGCTGCCCACTCAGCGGCACGCGATGTGAAAGATCACCCTCGGTCACTCTTTCCGCTGTTTCATTGATCAGATCAACCCTGGCTAACAACGTACGGCCCAGCCGCCATCCCATGATCAGCGCCAGACCGACAGACACCGCGATAATCACGGCCATGGTGGCCAGGCTGAACTCCCGCAAGTCTTCAGCCTGACGCACCGCCTGCGCCACCAGCAGACGTGTCCCATCCGCCAGAACAACACCAATCATAGGCCAATAGCCATCCTTGTCGGCCATGTGAGTCGGAATCAGGTTATCTTCAATCCAGATGTTATGCACTTGCCCATCGGCTTTCAGGGTCGGTGGCCAGCCCTTGAGATTACCTATCGGTCTACCCAAACCGGGTTCCTGCAACAGGTAGTAACGCTGATTCTCTCCCACGATGTCACTGACGGATTTGACCGCCGCCTCCAGGCGTCGCCGGCCCTGTTCCCGGTCCAGCATGGTAAGCTTGTGAATTTCGTGATCCAGACCGGCGGCCACCTGCGCATCGACATAACGACCGGTAGACCAATAGAGCACGCTGAGTCCCAGGGCGATGAGTACGGCATAGAACATCGCATAGCGCATGGCCAGGCGCATCGCGGTAGTGTGTAATAACCTACGCGGTTTCATCGAGCTTATACCCCATGCCACGGATGGTATGTAGCAGCGGTCGCCCGAAACCCTTGTCAATCTTTGCCCGCAAACGACTGATCTGCGTATCGATGACATTGGTCTGGGGATCAAAGTTAAAGTCCCACACGCCTTCCAAAAGCATGGTCCGCGTCACAACCTGCCCCGCATGACGCATCAAAAATTCGAGAAGCCGCTGTTCGCGCGGTTGCAGATAAATATTTTTCCCTGCGCGGGTCACTTTGTGGCTGAGCAGATCCAGTTCCAGATCCGCGACGCGTAATCGGCTCGATGCCTTGGTTTGATGATACGTTCGGCGATACAGGCCTTCCAAGCGAGCCAGTAATTCCGTGAAGGCGTAGGGTTTGACCAGATAATCATCACCCCCGGCATGCAGCCCCTCGACCCGGTCATCCACCTCGCCCAGCGCACTCAATACCAGCACAGGCGTTATATTGCCATCCGCCCGCAACATCCGAATAATCGAGAGGCCATCACGCTGTGGCAACATTCTGTCCACCACCAACACATCGTAACTACCGCTCAGAGCCAGATGCAGCCCGGTCTCGCCATCGGCAGCATGATCGACCACATGCCCGGCTTCATCGAGACCCTTTATCAGGTAGGTGGCCGCGCCTTCATCATCTTCTATCAGCAAAATCCGCATGCGATCATGATAGAACATTCTGGCGGCTATTGATCTTGCTATTTGGTAAACAATCTTGCCCACTCAAGGAGGCATTATCGAACGACAATGCCATAAATTTGATCTTTTATTCGATTCTTCTGAGTAAATAATTTGATAAGGCCTGGAAACAAATCAATAACTTTTATTTCAAGCCTATCGCTTTACCCACTAATATGGTGAAATTTCAGATAACAATGATCAGTCTGAGAGTTACACCCTTTTTTTCTTTCTCGGGTGGCCCCACGACAGGTACCCGGAAGGTGCGAAGCCCTCCCGAGCACCTGCGCAGCAAAAGCGCTACCGTTGATCGCTACGCCGACGTCTCGCAGCAGCACCCAACCCTGCAAGACCGATGCCCAGTAGCACCAGTGTCGCTGGCTCGGGAACCGCCGTCGCGAACACCTGGATGTTGTGATCGCTCGACTTGTCCCAGCCATAGCCGTTGGAATCCCAGAGTCCACCGAATAAGATGCTTGCGTCTGGTGCGGCTCCAGTGTAGAACCGCATCTGGTTGTCCGCCCCATCCTGCGGGGATCCGCTGAGCGCCGCGTTCGATGCAAGATTGTACCAGTAGTTTTGACCCGTGCCCGTTGCGTCGACTCCGAACATTAGCTCCCCTGGGTTAAACAAACCGAGGTTATTGAAATCGATCTGCCAGGTCTGTATGAAACGCTTACTCGACCCCTGATAGTCCACCCCCGCGCTGTAGGTGACCGGGGTGATGACAATATCCGGATTATCCGTTGTATGTGCGCCCGCATCGATACTCGCGGTCTTGACCCGGCTGATGCTGCTGCCAACGGGACCGTCGGTGCCAAGAAACAGGGAGATGGTGTTGTAGCGATCACCGAGTTCGAAAGGGGGAGCGTCGGCAGCATTGCCGGCGATTGCCCATACGCGGATCTTATTGATTTCCCAGGCTGCCCCGGAGGCTCCCGGGCTTGGCAAGAAGAAATCATCTCCGGAAATATAGGTCTCGGGCGGACTGAAATCCCAGGCTACGTTGCTGCGATTTGATCCTGCGCTGCTATTCAGGTTTGCGGTCGGTAGACCGCGGTCCACAATTAAGGTTGCCGCCGTTGGCTGCAGAGCCGCAACAGCGAGGACTGCGGCGACGAAGCCCGATCTTATTGAGAATATCCAGTTGCTATTCATGCTGTTATTCCTCCTAAACAAATTCTCTTAAACAGACCAACCACACAACCTAATCGGTGACTGGCATTTAATAACGAGATAATGCATAACTTATGCCGAATATTTCGTAGGTCTTAAATTTTCAAGTATTTTCAGTTGCTTAGCTATCCATCCGACATTCGGTTACAGGGCTTGCACAAAATAGAACGTAAAGGATTCTGACGGTTTTTCGCCCAAATCCGAACAAAGATCATAGGATTTTTTGGTGTGGACTTATTTTTTCTTTGTTATTCATTAACTTATAAAACCGATCTGGACTTTATCGAAAGTGTATAAAATTCTGACAATCACTTAAAGAAAAAATCTTCGTAACTATTCAGCATACTGGGGTGAGGTCGCCCACCCTTGTCCCGCTTACGTTGTTTGAGAAAATGGCTAATAATGTAGGTTGGCGCTGAGCAACGCGAAGCCCAACAGGCACTTCCTTCGGTCGCCCAACAGGCGTGGCCTATAATTGTTGGGCTTCGCCATCAAGATCATGGCTCAGCGCCAACCTACCTGTGTGACTCATTTCCTCAAATAACGTAAGCGGGACAAGGGTGGGCGACCCCGCTCCAGTGAGCTGAATCAACAACCACCCGCAGAGCGGGTGGTATGATGAAAGCCCCTGGAAGGGGCTA
>CAZQVV010000160.1:0-5215 GCA_964596835.1 uncultured Thiohalophilus sp.
CGGATATTTCTTTTATCGACTTAATTTTAAACATTATTTTGTGGGGATACCTCAGTTTTAGGGGAATACATGGGCAGTTTGCTGTGGGCTTGTTTGCAGTATAGGTAATAACTTTCCATATATTGGAAAACATGGAAAGTTATTATCCGGCATTTATTCCGAGATAATTCATTTTCCAAAAAAATCACTTATAATACAATTCTTTAGTTGTGATCCGGCATGTGGCACAGGGCTTGCAATTTTAGCCTCGTGTCTGCATGGTGGGCCATACTGACAGCCGTTAATGGATAGTTAGTTATCGATACAGATATTTTCAGATTATTTGAGACCGGTGCGGAATGAACATCGAAGGGCGTTTGAGTATCGGATTGCAGAAGGATTCCGGACGCGTGAGTATCGCTTCCAGCCGCCCTGTTTATGCCTCCCGACTATTTCATGGTAAACGTGTTTCGCAAACGCTGAAAATGTTGCCCATGTTGTTCACGGTTTGCGCCACGGCGCAGCTTTGTGCCGGTGTGCGGGCCTGTGAACAGGCGCTGGGTCTGAGAGCCGCCACGCATATCGAACGCCTGCGCAATTGCCTGGTGGCGATGGAAAGCGTGCGCGAACACCTGTGGCGGATCTTGCTCGACTGGCCGGGGTTTCTCGATGAGAACCCAAAAGAAAATGGCATGGCGAGCATATTGGTGCTTCAGCGTGAGCATCGCCAGGCCCTGGTGGCGCCACAGGATCCTTTTCAATTGCCTGAAACAGATCATGTTCCCGCGCCGCTTCCATCCCGTGACTTCGTTAAGGAGACGGGTTTAATCCTGCAACAGGCGGTATTGGGTATGTCACCGCAGCATTGGCTGGATATCGACAGCCCGGAAAAACTGGAAAAATGGGCGGCATCGACTGCCACCGTCGCCGGCTGTTTGCTCAAACATGTTATACAGATGAAATGGCACGAAGTCGGTCGCTGTGAGATAGAAGCGCTGCCCTTGCTGGAGCCGGAGTATATGCACCCGCTATTGCAGGATGACGATTTTATCAGGCAGCCGCAGTGGTTCGATGGCTGCCGGGAAACCACCTGCTCTGGCCGGGTTGGCAGTCCCCTGCTACAGCAATTGCGTCGTCGGCACGGCAATGGTTTATTGCCAAGGTTGGTAGCACGACTGACCGCGCTGGCGCAGTTGTCTATGGTGTTACAGCCGGAAGCCGGGGTGGCTGATGAGGCTTCGCCTGTTCGTGCGCAGAACCCCGCTATCGGGCAAGTGACGGCGGCGCGGGGACAACTGCTGCATCGTGTGCAACTGGATGGCGAGCGTGTTGTCCGTTATCAGATCCTGGCGCCCACGGAGTGGAATTTTCATCCACAGGGCGTGGTTATGAGGAGCCTGTCCACGTTGCGTGGGGATGTGGCGCAAATAGAGCCGCAGGCAAGATTACTGATCAATGCCATCGACCCCTGTGTTGGTTATGATCTGAGTATCGACTGATGCACGAGATGTCATTGTGTGAGGGCGTGCTGCAAATTCTGGAAGATCATGCGCGCAGCCAGGGCTTTGAACAGGTTAAGACGGTCTGGCTGGAGATCGGCGGGCTGTCCGGGGTGGAGCCGGAGGCCATGACTTTTTGTTTCGATGCTGTGATGCGTAACACCCTGGCCCACCAGGCCAGGCTGGAGATCATCCAGCTGCCAGGACAGGCCTGGTGTATGCACTGTGCAAAAACCGTTCAGGTACAGCAGCGTTTCGATCCCTGCCCGGATTGCGCCAGTTATCAGTTACAGATAACCGGCGGTGACGAAATGCGGATTAAAGAACTGGAGGTGGAATAATGTGTACAACATGCGGATGTGGTGAGGGCGAGACCCGGATCGAAGGTCATGCACATGATCACGGACACCATCATCATGACCACGAGCATACGCATAAACACGAGCACCCGCATGGTGAACCGCACCATGACTACGGCCAGGGTCCGGCGCACGCACATGCGCCCGGTTTGAGTCAGACGCGTATGGTGCAGATCGAGGCAGATATTCTGGGCAAGAACAATGAATACGCTGCCGCCAATCGGCGCTGGTTTGCTGAGCATCGCGTATTAGCCCTGAACCTGGTATCCAGTCCGGGTTCCGGTAAAACCACGCTGCTGACCCGCAGCATTGACGATATGAAAGACGAGTTGAAGCTGTCAGTGATCGAAGGCGACCAGCAGACGGCGAACGATGCCGAGCGCATTCGTGAAACCGGCGTTAAAGCGTTGCAGATCAATACCGGCAAGGGCTGTCATCTGGATGCTCATATGGTCGCTCATGCGCTGGAAACCCTGAAGCCCGAAAACGCCAGCGTATTGTTCATCGAAAATGTCGGCAACCTGGTTTGTCCGGCGGCCTTCGACCTGGGCGAGGCACACAAGGTCGCGATCCTGTCGGTCACTGAAGGCGAGGACAAACCGATTAAATACCCGGACATGTTCCACGCTGCTGATGTAATGCTGCTAAACAAAATTGATTTATTGCCTTATTTACAGTTCGATGTTGATCAATGCATCGAGTACGCACGTCGCGTCAATCCCGGCATTAAAGTGTTGCAGCTATCCGCCAGCAGCGGTAAAGGTATGGCCGCCTGGTATCAGTGGATCAAAGCCACCCGGCAACTCGTTATGATTGGACAGTGACACTCGATAATTTTGACTGTGATTCTCCGCTGCTCACAACAAAAAATTGTAGGATGGGTAGAACGAAGAGAAACCCATCAACCGGCTACGTTTTTAGCGATTCTATGATTTTTTAAGGAAAAAATATTAAGCATGTGTCTGGCATTACCCGCAAAAGTTGTCGCCATCGATGAAGCAACCGATATGGCTACGGTTGCCCTGGGCGAAGTGAAAAAAGAGATCTCGCTGGCGCTGGTGGAGGATGTGCAGTTGGGTGATTTCGTGTTAATTCATGTGGGCTATGCGCTGAACAAGGTCAGCCCGGAAGAGGCCGAGTTGACCTTGCAGTTGTTCGCCGAAGCGGGGCTGATGGATGAGAGCGTGTCGTGAGGTATATCGAGGAATTCCGTCGTCATGATCTGGCGCAGCAGCTGGCCTCGGCGATACACAAGGCGGTTGATCCGAATCGCCGCTACCGGCTGATGGAGTTCTGCGGCGGTCATACTCACGCGATCTTTCGTTACGGTATACAGGATTTGATGCCCGCCAATGTCAGTTTCGTACACGGTCCCGGTTGTCCGGTCTGCGTTCTGCCGATTGCGCGTATCGATTACGCCATTCAACTGGCGCAGCAAGAGGATGTGATTCTGTGTACCTACGCTGATCTGCTACGGGTACCCGCCAGCGGTCGCAAGAGTTTGCTCAAGATAAAAGCTGAGGGCGCTGATGTGCGCATGGTTTACTCGACCCAGGATGCCCTGCGGATCGCACGCGAAAATCCGGATCGTGAAGTGGTGTTTTTCGCCATCGGTTTCGAGACCACCACGCCGCCCACCGCCGTTGCGATCAAACAGGCGCAGAACATGGGGTTGAAGAACTTCAGTGTGTTCTGTAACCATGTGCTGACGCCGGCTGCGATCCAGAATATTCTGGAATCGCCGGAGCTGCGCGAGATGGGCGCCGTTTCCATCGATGGTTTTTTTGGCCCCTCGCATGTCAGCTCGATTATCGGCAGTCAGCCTTACGAGTTTTTCGCCGAGGAATTTCAGAAGCCAGTGGTGATTGCCGGCTTCGAGCCGCTCGATGTGATGCAGTCGGCTTTGATGCTGATACGCCAGCTCAATGAAGGCCGGCACGAAGTTGAGAATGAATATACCCGCGTGGTCACGCGCGAAGGTAACCGCAAGGCGCAGAGGCTGGTGGCCGAGGTGATGGAGTTGCGCCGCCATTTCGAATGGCGTGGTTTGGGACGGGTACCCTACAGCGCGCTGCAGGTTAAACCCTCCTTTGCCGAGTTCGATGCAGAGCGGCGATTTGATGTTCCCACTATCCAGGCATCCGACATCAAGGGCTGTGAGTGCCCGAGAATATTGCGCGGGGTTAAAAAGCCCACCGATTGCAAACTCTTCGGTATGGTCTGTACACCGGAAAACCCCATGGGTTCATGTATGGTTTCATCGGAAGGCGCCTGCGCCGCCTACTGGAGCTATGGACGTTTTCGCAAGCAGGAGTCGATAGCGTGACAATGAGTCCAAAACGCTTTTCTGTGCGACTCAATACCCGCGATGGCACGGTGGACATGACGCATGGCAGTGGCGGCCGGGCCATGGCGCAGTTGATCGAGGAGCTGTTCGTTAAACACTTTGACAACGATCTGTTACGTCAGGCCAATGATCAGGCTGCCTTCGATGTGGCGGGCGGGCGTATGGTCATGAGTACCGATGGCCATGTGATCTCGCCGCTGTTTTTCCCCGGGGGCGACATCGGTTCCCTGTCGGTGCATGGCACGATCAATGACGTTGCCATGTCGGGGGCACGGCCACTTTATCTGGCGGCGGGATTTATTCTGGAAGAAGGTTTGTTGCTGGCTGATCTGGAAAAAATCGTGATCAGCATGGGCCAGGCTGCCCGCGCGGCAAATGTCCCCATCGTGACCGGCGACACCAAGGTGGTGGAGAAAGGCAAGGCGGACGGCGTTTTTATTACCACCACTGGCGTGGGGGTGGTGCCCGAGGGGGTGAACCTCTCCGGTGATCGGGCGCAAGCGGGTGATCTGATTCTGGTCAATGGTTCGATGGGCGATCATGGCGTGGCGATTATGTCGAGTCGTGAGAATTTGCAGTTCGAGACCACGATTGAATCGGATTCGGCCGCCTTGCATGGTTTGATTGCCGAGATGGTCGCGGCAGTATCAGGAATTCACTGTCTGCGTGATCCCACCCGCGGCGGGCTGGCCACGACCTTGAACGAACTGGCGCAACAGTCAGGCGTGGGTATGAATCTGTATGAAACCAGCATACCAATCAAACCCGCCGTAAGCGCCGCCTGCGAACTATTGGGGCTGGATCCGTTGTACGTAGCCAATGAGGGCAAACTGGTTTGCATCTGTGCGCAGGAAAATGCGCAACGACTGCTCGATGTTATGCAAGCGCACCCATTGGGCCGCCAGGCCGCCATTATTGGTGACGTGGTCGAAGACCCACATGGCTTTGTGCAAATGCAAACCGGCTTCGGCGGCAGCCGCGTGGTGGACTGGCTGACGGGTGAACAGTTGCCGAGGATCTGTTGATGGTTT
>CAZQVV010000161.1:0-5205 GCA_964596835.1 uncultured Thiohalophilus sp.
AGCTTGTCGAAGGAAGCTTGTCGAAGGAAGCCCTTCGGCTTCGCTCAGGAGAGCCCTGTCGAAGGATGAACAGCCTCTTATTCTCTGGCCAACTATTTACAGGGCTTTGACCTTGATAATGTCCTTTTGCTCGGTATCGACCATGTGTATAGCACAGGCGATACAGGGGTCGAAGGAATGTACGGTGCGCAGCACCTCTAACGGCTTCTCAGGATCGGCAATCGGCGTGTTCAGCAGCGCGACTTCATACGGCCCCGGCTTATCACCGGCATCACGCGGGCCGGCATTCCAGGTGCTGGGCACCACCGCCTGGTAATTCTTGATCTTGCCCTTTTCGATCACCACCCAGTGAGAGAGTGCGCCGCGCGGCGCCTGGTGAAAGCCAACGCCTTTGATTTCGCCTTTGGGGAACACGGGGGGATTGAAGGTCTCCACGTCACCGGTACCGACATTGTCTACCAGTCTCTGCCATTGATCGTGCAGGGTATCGAGCATCACCGCGCAGCGCACGGCGCGGGCGGCATGACGGCCGATGGTGGAATGAATGGCCGAGAACGGAATATCGGGATTCCCGGATACGCTCTTGAGCGTTCCCATCACCTGATTCAGATATTTTTTATAGCCCTCATGACCACTGGCCACGCCGACCAACACATCGGCCAGGGGACCCACCTCGGCACGTTGGCCGTAGAAGGTCGGCGCCTTGACCCAGGAGTATTGACCATTATCATGAAAATCGTTGTACGCCGGATCGGTCTCCCCCTGCCAGGGATGCAATGCTTTATCACCTTTATACCAGGCGTGTTTGGAACTCTCCGCCACCCCGTCACGGAAATAGGCATCGTTAAAAGAGGTGATCGGTTTCAGTGAAGCGAGATCGGCGTTTTCGATATACCCACCGGGCAAGGCAAACTGTGTCGCCTTGCTGTCAAGCGGACAATCCGGCACGGTCAGGTAGTTTTTTACACCCGCGCCGATGCCGGCCCAGTCCAGGTAGAACGCGCCGATAGCGGGAACGTCCACCAGATAGGTAGACTTGACAAATCGATCCAGCTTGTCGATGAAGTGTTTGATCAGCATCAGGCGTTCGATATTCAACACCGAAGGCGCATCGTGACCGATAGAATTACTCACGCCGCCGACCGCCATGTTCTGAATATGCGGCGTCTTGCCGCCCAGGATCGCCACCACCTTGCTGGCGTAATTCTGTACATCCAACGCTTGCAGATAGTGGGCCACGCCCAGCAAGTTCACTTCCGGCGGCAGCTTCATCGCCGGATGCCCCCAATAGCCACTGGCGAACGGCCCAAGCTGACCGCTGCCGACGAAGGTTTTCAACCTGTCCTGCACCGCCTTCATTTCATGCACGCCATTCAGGGGCCAGTCCGACAGAGACTCAGCCAGTTTGGCGGTAGCCGCCGGATCGGCATCCAGCGCGGAAACCACGTCCACCCAGTCCACGGCGGAAAGATGATAAAAGTGTACGATGTGATCCTGAATCGTGTGCCCCATCTGAATGATGTTGCGGATCAACTGCGCATTCAACGGCACTTCCAGATTCAGCGCATTTTCCACCGCCCGTACCGAGACAATCGCATGCACCGTAGTGCAAACGCCGCAAAAGCGTTGGGTATAGAGCCAGGCCTCACGCGGATCGCGGCCAATCAGAATCGTTTCAATACCACGCCACATCTGGCCTGATGACCAGGCTTTGTTTACCTTGCCGTTATCCACTTCCACGTCAATGCGAAGGTGGCCTTCGATTCGGGTAATCGGATCAACTGTAATACGTGTAGTCACAACGAAATCTCCTCAAATATTCTTTTTTTATGCCTGCTCTTCACGATGCAGTACGGGTAGGGTCTTGACCAACACCAGATACGCCATGATCTCTAACGATACGACGCCCAGGGTCACCATGATCTCGGGCACTGACGGGAAGTAGCGATAGCCGACTCCCGGATTCAGGGTAAACAGAAACGCGTCAAATCGGTAGAGCGCTCCCCCCAGCAACATGGAAACCGCGGCAATCAATAACTTCCCGCCATGATTTCGATTAACCGGTGAGGCGAGGATAAACACGGGGATTAAAAACAGCGCGGTCTCAATCACATAGAGCAAGCTGGCGCGGTCGCCGGCGAACAAGTGTCCCAGATTGCCCTGCACCACCAGCAACACCGTCCGGACCAGCAGAAAGCTAATCAACAAGCCCAGAATAATCTTGCCCAGCCCGGCCAGCAGCGGGGTCTCTGAAGCACGCCTGAAACCAACGGTAGAAAATGAGGCCTCAAAGATGACAATGGAAAACCCCATAGTCAACGCGCTCAGCAGGGCCAGCAAAGGCTGGAACTGCCAGGTTTGCCAGAGCGGATTCACCTTGTAACCCATAACGATCAACAACGAACCAAGCGAAGACTGATGCATGGTCGGTAATAGCATGCCCAGCGCGATAAAGAGGAACAGCAGCTTGTTAAGTGTCTTCAATAATCTCTTTGCGCCGATCTTTTCCAGATAGGCTGGAGAAAATTCCAGCACCAGCACCAGAATATAAGCCGTGACACAGAGTCCCACCTCCAGCATCACCGAGTTGAAATTCCAGTTCCAGGGCAAAAATATTTCGTAGAATTGCCACCAGCGCCCCATATCAAAAAAGGCGCCAAAGCCCCCCATGGCATAGCCCAGCAAGCTGGCGAGAAGGGCCGGTCTGACCAACGGGTGATACTGGCCCTTGTTAAAGATATAGACCGTGAAAGCCAGAGCGTAGCCGCCACAGGCGAAGGCGGTGCCGATCACGACGTCATAGACCACCCAGATACCCCAGGCGAAGCCGCCATTGAGGTTACTGACCGCGCCCATGCCATAAATGAAACGTTGCGCCATGAAATAGAGGCTGATCAGAAATATGATGCCAAAGAAAATAAAGGGTGCGGTCAGTATTCGTCCACCGAGTGGTTTATGAACGCTCATCATTCACCTCCTTCATTGTCATCATCGGTATTGCGATGCACCACATAGGTCAACCCCGCCAGAGCAATAGCCGGCAAGGCCATGTATTTGTAAAGCGTGTGTTGAACCCCCTCGGCAATCGATGCCGGCGAACGTTCACCAAGCGGCGGCATCCCGAGTTTGTCAAAGGGAATGGCGGAGATATGCATGACATTGGTTCCCCCGGCTTCTTTCTCGCCCCAGATATGCGGCAAATAGGCGGGAACAACTTTTTCGTGGTGACTGTAGGGCTTGCTGACATCACCTCGCGGGTAGTCGTAGATGTCACCGGGCTTCAGTGTCATACGCCGCTTCGCCTCGGCCAATAATGCCTTGCGCGGTCCGAACAGGGTGGCGCCGGTGGGACAGACTTCAGCACAACCCGTCATCTGTCCCTTATCAATACGTTCCACCCCGGCCTGATTACACATCTGGCACTTCTGAATCTGGCCAAAGGTCTTGTTATACTCGAACTGGGGAACATCGTAAGGACAACCCATCATGCAATTGCGGCAACCAATACAGACCTCAGGATGATGGGTGACAATACCGGTAAGGGGGTTTCTGCGCATGGCCGTGACCGGGCAAACTGAGACGCAGGCGGGATCGACGCAGTGCATGCAACTGCGTTTTTCAAAGCAAAAGCCATTTACTTCAACATCCTTGGACGCCGCCGTGCCATTTTCATAGACCTTGATGACATTCAGGGTCTTAGCGGACAGATCACGTGCTGAATCCCAGGTCGTTTTGTCGCCCTCGATCACCGGCGGCATGTGGTTGACCTCCTTGCACCTGGCCACACAGGCCTTGCAACCGATACACAGGGTTGAATCGTATAGCATGCCGACTGCCTTTTCAGGCGCTTGCAGATTGGGGCGCGCCTGGGCGGTACCCGCACCACACAGAGCCGCGCTTGCCGCCGCTGCTTTGAGAAAATCTCTACGTTTCATAGCACCTCCTCAATCTTCCTGGTCACCCGAGGCGGACGAATTTTTATCCCCCAGTTTTCTGGCCGCGACAGCAGTCGCGCCCACTGCCACACCTACGGCGGCGCCCGCCAACGCGGCCGCCCCGGCGCTCAGGCCGCCCGTCTTTTGGCGATCCTGGATCACCGGAAACGTATCGGGGGGTGTCAGGCTTTTGAGATCGGCAAGGGTGAACAGGGGTTTGGTAAATCCCACCCCGTCTTCTGAACAGCCAAAACAGGGATGGCCGACACCGACCGGCCAGACACCGCCGCCAATATTGTTGTACTCAAGAGTGGGACAGTTGTTATAGGTTTCCGGACCTTTGCAACCCAGTTTATAAAGACAGTAGCCCTTACGATGACCTTCATCACCAAACTCATTGGCAAAACGACCGGCATCGAAGTGGGGACGGCGGTAACAGTTTTCATGAATCAGACGAGCATAAGCCCATTTGGGCCGCATCTTTTCATCCAGCGGCGGCAACTTGCCATAGGTGATAAAGAACAGCACCGTGTCAACAAAATTGGCGGGATTAGGCGGGCAACCGGGGATCGTCACCACGGCCTTTCCCTTTAACACTTTTGGCGCACCCTGCGCCCCGGTCGGGTTAGGGGTCGCTGACTGCACCCCGCCCCAGCTGGCGCAGGAACCATAGGCGACGATTGCCGCCGCATGCTCGGCCGCCTCGTGAGTCAAATCCAGCATGGTCTCACCTGCAATCTTGCAGTAGATCCCCTTATCCTTAACCGGGATGGCGCCTTCAATAACCAACAGGTATTTACCCGCGTTCTCCCGCATGGACTTCTTCTTGATCGCCTCAACCTGATGACCCGCACCGGCATCCAGCGTCTGGTGGTAGTCCAGTGAAATGAGATCGAGAATAAGGTGCGCCAGAGAAGGTTGTTCCGAACGCAGCAACGCCTCGGTAGGGCCGGTACACTCCTGCCCGTGCAACCAGATAACCGGAGGCCGTCGTTTGGGATCGGCCACCGCCTTTGCCATCGCCATGGCTGAAGTTGCCGGCAGCCCCATGGAAGCCGCCACACCGGTACAGAATTTCAAAAAGGTTCGCCGGGAAACCCCCAGCCGTCTCTCCACGTCTGAAAAATCAAATTCTTTTTCCGCCATCAATCGTCCTCCCCGGTTAACCAGCGTTTGTCGCATGAATCTCTTTGAGCGTCATCCCCGCTACTTGCAGCGAAAAAACAGAAGGATGGGTAGAGCAAAGCGCGAAGCGCGAAACAGTAGGATG
>CAZQVV010000162.1:0-5034 GCA_964596835.1 uncultured Thiohalophilus sp.
GGCAACCCACAAATTCTGCTGAAGAGCCAAACATTTGTTGTTGTGTGCTGTGCCTGAGGCACATCAACATAAAATATTGGCGTTTATTCGCGTTCATTGGCGGATAGGTTTCTTTTATCTGTTTAATTTTAGACATTATTTTGTGGGGATACCTCAGCTTTCAGATATAAATAAAATCCGGACGAATATTATTCCAGCGCTTCCCAACGTTGATAAAGCTGTTCCAGTTCTTCCTGTATGCTCTCCATCTGTTGCAGGGTCTCCACGATGGTCTGTTTATCCTGCTGATAAAACCCGGTATCGCTGATCTTTGCCTGCAGGCTTTCCTGCTCCCGCTCCTGTGCTTCGATTTTTTCTGGCAGGCTGGCAAGTTCATGCTGTTCCTTATAACTCAGTTTACGTATTTTATTCGCGGCCGGCGTTTTTGCCGTCGGCTCATTTTTACTTTTAGTATTCACCCCTGGCCTGACAGGCGACGTCTGAACCTTCTGTTGCAACCAGTCCTGATACCCTCCCACATATTCACACAAAATACCGTTCCCTTCGAACACCAAGGTGCTAGTGACGACATTATCCAGAAAACTGCGATCATGACTGACCAGCAACAGGGTGCCCTTGAACTCGGTCAGTAATTCTTCTAGTAATTCCAGGGTTTCCACGTCAAGATCATTGGTGGGCTCATCCATTACCAGCAGGTTAGCGGGCCGGGTAAACAGCTGCGCCAGCAACAGGCGGTTACGCTCACCACCCGAAAGCGAACTGACCGGGGAATTGATGCGCTGCGGGGTAAACAGGAAATCCTGCAAATAGCTGATGACATGACGGGAACTGCCGTTGATGGTCACTTGATCGGTCCCCAGATTGAGATTTTCGATCACCGTCTTTTGCGGATCCAGTTGCGCCCGCTGTTGGTCAAAATAGGCCACTTCCAGTTTGGTTCCCAGCGTCACCGTACCGCTGTCCGGGGGCAACTCCCCCAGCAGCATTTTTATCAGGCTGGTCTTCCCCACACCGTTGGGGCCAATGATGCCGATACGATCGCCCCGCACGATGCGGGTTGAAAAATCACGCAACAGACAGCGCCCACCGAGGCTCAGGGTGGTCTTCTCCACCTCTGCCACCAGCTTGCCGGAAACATTGGCCACCTCCAGATTAAGCTTTGCCTTAGCCCCCCGTTCACGCCGCGCACCACGCTGCTCGCGCAAAGCTTTGAGCGCCCTGACCCGGCCTTCGTTGCGGGTACGCCGCGCCTTGATCCCCTGGCGGATCCAGACCTCCTCCTGCGCCAGCCTTTTGTCGAACAGAGCGTTTTGCTCCGACTCGACGGCCAACCATTCTTCTTTCTTGCGCAGGTAATTCGCATAATCGCCGGGCCATGACGTCAACTGACCCCGATCCAGTTCAATAATGCGGGTCGCCAGTTGCTGCAAAAACGTCCGATCATGGGTGATAAATAATAACGCACCCCTGAAACTCAGCATAAACTCTTCCAGCCAGGCGATACCCTCGATATCCAGATGGTTGGTAGGCTCGTCCAGCAACAACAAATCCGGTTCCTGCACCAGCGCCCGCGCCAGGAGCACGCGTCGTTTTAGCCCACCGGAAAGCTCATCCATGCTTTTATCGACCGGCAATTCAAGACGTGAAATGGCGGCGGACACGCGCTGCTCAAAACGCCAGCCCTCCGCCAGTTCGATTTTCTGCTGCAGCTGGGAAAATTTTTCCAGCAACGCGGCATCATGTTCCCCCTGTTCAAGCTGATGCGCCAATCGATGATAGTCAGCCAGTAGCCCGCCCAGCGTTTCCAGACCGCTGGCCACCACATCGAAAACACTGCGCCCGTCTCCAACCGGGACCTCCTGTTCCAAACTGGCCACCCGCAGGCTGTCATGACGCCAAATTTCACCGTCATCGACCCCGATTTCAGCGCCAAGGACGCGTAGCAAGGTGGATTTGCCCGTGCCGTTACGCCCCAGCAGGCAGAGCCGTTCCCCCCGCTCGATATTGAGGTTTACCTGCTCCAGCAGGGGGGCGCTTCCGAAGGCGAGGGATACATTTTTGAGGCTGACAAGAGGCGGCATAGTTGAGGCGCTAAGATTAATAAATAATCCGTTATTATACCGACTTTCCTTGCCCCCCCCATAGTTTGAGTTAAAATGGTGTCATTATTCTGAATCGTGTACCTGCTTATCCCCTATTCATGCAATGAAAAATGAAGAAACCAACCGGGAGGAGCTGCGCCAGAAAATGGAGCGGCTTATCATTGAACATCGTGATCTGGATGAAGTGATTTACCGGCTGGCACACGATCCCGAGGTGGACCAATTGCAGATCATACGTCTAAAAAAACGCAAGCTCTATCTAAAGGATATGATTACACGGCTGCGCAGCAAGCTGATTCCCGATATTGAGGCCTGAATAAGTGTTTCAAATTCCTGTCCACTATATGGATTACGTTCGTAGTGAGCTTGTCGAACCATGAGTGTAAAACCTGAAATACCCGTATTTAAGACTATTCACCCTTCGACAAGCTCAGGGCGAACGGTTTTTTCCAAACAGGAACCAGGAACGCCGGGTTAGGTCGCCCACTTCCCTGCGAGAACCCAACATGACAAATTCACCTCCGGACGCCCCCGATGCGGAACTCCTGCTGGCCACGGGTTGCGCCCACTGCGCCATTGTTCTTGAGGGGCTGTCGCAACTGGTGAAAGAAGGCCTGATCGGACATCTGGAAATCACCAATATCGTACCTCGACCGCAACGGGCCCAGGAACTGAATGTGCGTTCGGTGCCCTGGACGCGTCTCGGCCCCTTCATACTGGAAGGCCAACATTCCCTGGCGGAATTGCGAAAATGGGCGCAACGCGCCAACAGCACGGAAGGAATGAGCGACTATATTGCGGAAGAACTCAAACAGGGAAATTTGAATAAATTGATCACCCTATTGAATAACGCCCCGCAGCAACTTCGCGCGCTGATCCCCCTGCTCGAAGATGAGGATACTGAAATGCAGGTGCGCATCGGGATTGACGCAATTCTGGAAAGTATCGAAGACAAAACCCGGCTGGCGCCGCTCATTCCGGCATTCAGCCATCTCGCATCCCATAAAAGTCCGCGCATACGTGCCGATATTAGCTATTACCTGGCTCTGACAGAGAGTCCGGAGGCCATTCCGGTATTGCAGAAACAGTTGCAGGACGAGTCAGAAGACATCCGGGAAATTGCCCGGGAAGGGCTGGAAAAACTGACTGGGGTTAAATCCTGAAAATCCTTTGCCGTCACTATTCACATCCTATAGTCATATTTCCAGTCAATGCGAATACTCCAGGAACACACACGCAGGTCGGGTTAGCGCCACATGCTTATAAGCATTAACCCGTCAGCAGCACGCGAGTTTCCTCGAACTGTCCGCGGATGGATTCCAGCACCTCAGGAATAATCTCCTCATTCAGGCCGATCGTTTCCCAGGCCAGGGGATGAATGCGCGGCGCATCCGTCTCCTCAGTATCGCCGGTATCCAGTTCCGCCAGAACAGCCAAGCTATTGGCAATATGCACAACCGCGGTCTCCTTCTGAAATTCGTCTGCTTTTTCCGGCTCATGGTGCCAGCCAATCGTGGCCACCAGCATGGCCGGCCAATGCCAGTCCCTTGCCAGTTGAGCGCCCAGTTGCGCATGATCAAAACCAATGACTTCACGTTCACTCAGATAAAGGGCCGGCTCACCCGGCTCTTCAATTGATCGCATCACCACTTCACGCGCCAGCTCCGGTAAACGGCTGTACATCAGCAACTGACCAATATCATGAAGCTGGCCCGCCACGAACAGAGCGTCCGGCTGCAAACCTTTAATATCATCCGCCAGCGTTTTTGCCGCCAACCCGCAATACAAACTGTGCAGCCAGAAATCATCCATGCTGATGAGATCATTGGGAATACCATCGAAAACCTTCAATGAGGTAGTCGCAAGGACAAGGTAACGCAGGCGTTTAGTGCCGATAATATTAACCGCACGAACAACTGTATCCACTTCCTTACTCAGGCCATACACCGGACTGTTGGCCATGCGCAATAGCTGCGCCGTGAGACCGGGATCCTGGCTAATTACTTCCGCGATTTGTGTTCCCGTGCATTCAGGATCATCAAGCAATTGATTAACCCGCAGAAACACCTCCGGGAAAGAAACGATTTGTTCAACACTGCTGACAAGCTCAGAGAGTTTCTCGGACATTGTTCACCATGCTATAGTGATTAACAGGTTAGTGGATGGGTTTCGCGTTGCTCTACCCATCCTACTCACTTTTGATCATCCGTAGGATGGGTAGAGCAACGCGAAACCCATCGACACTGAATAGCGGCCTTAAACAAGTATAACCACAGAAACCCGAGAGTCCAGGAGTTAAGCTCCGGAAACAAGCAGGTCTAAGTATGCAAAATTCCCCTGACGAATGGTATGTCTATATGCTCTGCTGTAGTGATAACTCCTACTATACCGGTATCACTAAAGATCTTTCCCGCCGTCTACAGCAACACAATGGGGGCCAGGGGGGCGCCAAATATACCCGGTCCCGCCGCCCGGTAGCGCTGGTTTATCAGGAACAACAGCGCGATCACTCCGCCGCTCTGAAACGGGAACGGGAAATAAAACAGCTTCAACCCCAGGCCAAACGGGCGCTGGCGACCCACAGGCAGACGGAGAAATAAATTTTCACTGTTTCGCAGATACCTGCGAAACCATAGTATAATCAAACCACCAAAGTTCCCGATGATGAGTACAGGAATGAAATAATGCCCTATTTTGTCTACAAAATTAAACCCGCGGTCAGTAATCTGGTAAAAAACCTTGAAATGTTACAGGATTTTGAGGCCTACAAAGAAGCCAGGAACTTTGTAAAAGACGAACGCCAGAAACTCTCTGACGAAGATAAAACCGAATATAAAATCATTTTTGCTGATAATGCACTACAGGCCGAGGAAAAGCTGATGGAAAAACGCGATGCGCCCATCCTTCGGGAATGGGAAAAATAATTCTCCCG
>CAZQVV010000163.1:0-5021 GCA_964596835.1 uncultured Thiohalophilus sp.
ATGGCGTCCCCAAGGGGATTCGAACCCCTGTTGCCGCCGTGAAAGGGCAGTGTCCTAGGCCGACTAGACGATGGGGACTTGGAGCTTTCTTATCGCTCTAAATGTTGACTTCGGTGGTAGCCACCAAAACAGAGCAATAACCCGAATCTGGTGGAGCTAGACGGGATCGAACCGTCGACCTCTACAATGCCATTGTAGCGCTCTCCCAGCTGAGCTATAGCCCCGTAAAGCGAAGGCGCTATTTTAGTGAAATAGTGGTGACTGTCAAGCTGTTATGCGGTTTATTTCCCCACTTCCTGGGTGCTTTTCAATTTTTGCCCACGAGTCACGCAGGCTGACGGTGCGATTGAAAACAGGCAGGTCATTTGCGTTTCTTGCCGGATCTTTGCAGAAATAGCCTTCCCGTTCAAACTGGAAGATGTCACCGGGCTGCGCTTCAGCCAGGCTGGCTTCCAAATAGCACTGTGTGAGGGTGCGCAGGGAATCGGGATTAAAATAATCCCGATAATCCTTGCCGTCCTTGCCCGCGTCCGGGGCGGGATGGGTGAACAGACGATCATACAGGCGGACTTCGGCGGCAATTGCGTGTTCCGCCGAGACCCAGTGGATCACGCCCTTGACCTTGCGACCTTCAGGGTTGGCGCCGAGGGTGGCGGCATCATAGGAACAACGCAGCTCGATAATCTCACCCTGTTCGTTTTTGATCACCTCATCACAGTGAATCACATAGGCATTGCGTAAACGCACTTCCCCGCCCGTCACCAGACGTTTAAACTTTTTGTTCGGGGCCACTTCCATGAAGTCGTCCCGGTCGATATAAAGCTCACGGCTGAAAGGAACCTTGCGCCAGCCCATATCTTCATCCTGGGGATGGTTGGCCGCCTCCAGCGTTTCTGTCTGCCCTTCCGGGTAGTTCTCAATCACCAGCTTTAATGGCCGCAGGACGGCCATGCGACGCGGGGCATGAATGTTCAGATCTTCGCGGATGGTGCTCTCCAGCAGGCCCATTTCCACGCTGTTGTCGGCTTTGGTAATGCCGATACGATCGCAGAAATCCCGAATCGCTACTGAGGTCACGCCACGTCGGCGCAAACCGGCGATGGTGGGCATGCGCGGATCATCCCAGCCCTCGACAAAGCCTTCGGCAACCAGTTCGGTGAGCTTGCGCTTGCTGGTCACGGTGTATTGCAGGTTCAGGCGTGAAAATTCAATCTGCTGCGGATGGCAGGGTACGTCCAGTTGATCCAGAAACCAGTCGTACAGGGGCCGGTGATCCTCGAACTCCAGGGTACACAGCGAATGGGTAATGCCTTCGACCGAATCCGACAGGCAATGCGTGAAGTCGTACATGGGATAGATGCACCATTCGGCCCCGGTCTGGTGATGGACGACACCGTGACGAATGCGATAGATGATCGGATCGCGCAGGTTGATATTGGACGAGGCCATGTCGATTTTGGCGCGCAGCACGCGGCTGCCGTCTTCAAATTCGCCCGCGCGCATACGCGCAAAGAGATCGATATTTTCGTCTACTGAGCGGTTGCGATAAGGGCTGTCCCTGCCCGGCTCCGTCAGCGTACCGCGGTATTCGCGCGCCTCCTCCGGACTCAGATCGCACACATAGGCCTTGCCCTTGTTAATCAGCTCAACGGCATAGTCATGCAACTGTTCGAAATAGTCTGAAGCATAAAATTCTTTTTCGCCCCAACTGAAACCCAGCCATTGCACATCGCGCTTGATAGCCTCGACAAAGGCCAGATCCTCTTTGTGCGGGTTGGTATCATCAAAACGCAGGTGACAATGGCCGTGGTAGTCCTCGGCGATACCGAAGTTCAGACAAATAGACTTGGCGTGGCCGATGTGCAGGAAGCCGTTGGGTTCCGGCGGAAAGCGAGTCACGACCTTGCCGCCGTTTTTACCCGCGGCCAGATCCTGATCGATGATCTGACGAATGAAGTTGGTTACCGGGCGCGAGTCTTCGACCGCTTTGTTATTTTTCATAATTACTCAATTTCGTAGGGTGGGCACGGGGTTTGTGCCCACGCGAAAAATTTCAGTTTTCAATTTTATACGTTTAATATACAGAAGCGTGGGCACAAACCCCGTGCCCACCCTACCGTTAACTATTGGCTTCGCGCTGGCGAATAAAGTCCAGCGCCATGTCGATGCGGCGCAGGCAGGCGGCCTTCCCCACCAGGTGCAGGGTAACGTCGATACCCGGTGAGGCGGCGCGCCCGACTACGGCGACACGCAGAGGCTGGGCCACCTTGCCCATTTTTAACTCCAGCGCTTCGGCCACCTGATTCACGGTCTGGTGTAGGGTCTCCGGCGTCCAGTCACCTACAGCTTCTAATGCTTCACGCATTTTTTCCAGCGGTACGCGCGCTACCGGGCGCAGGTTCTTCTTGGCGGCGACTTCGTCAAAGGCGTCAAAATCGCGGTATATGAACTCGCTGATTTTCGCCATTTCCACCAGGGTCTGGGCCCGTTCCTTCTGTGCGGCAACCACCTCCAGAATATCCGGTCCTTCGCTGGGATCGATGCCCAGCTTGCCCAGATGAATACCCAGATGGTGAGCAATTTTCTCGGGCGTAGCCGCCATGATGTATTGCTGGTTCAGCCATAACAGTTTATCCGGATTAAAGGTGGATGCTGCGACATTAACCTCGCTCACATCAAACAGCTCGATCATTTCATCCAGCGAAAAGATTTCCCGGTCGCCGTGTGACCAGCCCAGGCGCACCAGGTAATTGAGCAGGGCTTCGGGCAAATAACCGTCTTCGCGATACTGCATCACGCTGACCGCGCCGTGGCGCTTGGACAGGCGTTTGCCGTCTTCACCCAGAATCATGGGCACATGGGCATAGGTCGGGGGTTCCGCACCCAGTGCGCGCAGCAGGTTGATCTGGCGCGGCGTATTGTTGAGATGATCATCACCGCGGATCACATGGGTCACCCCCATCTCCCAGTCATCCACCACCACGGTCAGATTGTAAGTCGGTGTGCCATCACTGCGAGCAAGGATCAGATCATCCAGCTCGGCATTGCTGATCACCACCTTGCCTTTGATCATGTCGTCAATAACCACCGCGCCTTCAGTAGGGTTCTTGAATCGGATCACCGGTTCGACGCCTTCACGGGACTCACTACGCACCCGGCAACGACCGTCATAGCGCGGTTTTTCCTTACGCGCCATCGCCTGTTCACGCATGGCATCCAGCTCTTCGCGGCTGCAATAACAATAATAGGCCAGCCCCTTGTCCAGTAATTTCTGAATCACTTCATCATAGCGATCAAAGCGCTGGGTCTGGTAAAACGGCCCTTCATCATAATCCAGCCCCAGCCAGGTCATGCTCTCAAGAATGGCATTGACGGATTCCTCGGTGGAACGCTCCCGATCCGTATCCTCGATGCGCAACACGAAGCGGCCGCCATGCTTGCGCGCGTGCAGCCAGGAATACAGGGCGGTGCGGGCACCGCCAATGTGGAGATAGCCCGTAGGGCTGGGCGCAAATCGGGTACGAAGGGTCATGGGAGGCGGGTTTCCTGCTCGGATAGTTTTTAACGGGCGCTTATTTTACCTGTCTGCCGGCAAAAAAACAGGGGCCGCTGATTTCAACCCGATTTCAGGCAGATCACAGTTAATAGGCATCTCTAAAGATATGACTGAAAATGCCGATATTGAAAATTAAGACGATCTGCCACAACAGGCAAGCCACATTGATTGGCCACACGTATTCAAAGCACACAGATCATGCAAAATCACGGCGTTCCTATACAGATACTCGATCGATCCGTGCCCCGGATTGCCTGCGAGATCGATCCGGATGCTATCCAGCAATTCCTGCGATTTTGCCGGCAACGCACCATTCCTAAAAAATCCATTATTCTGCGCCCCGGCGATCCGGCAGATAGGCTGTGCTTTCTGATCAAGGGAACGGCGGCAGTTATACTTGAAGATGAAGATGGCGGTAAGAATGAGATCGTCCTGACCTATCTGAATCAGGGCGATTTTATTGGTGAAATCGGCCTGTTTTATGATCTGGACGTGCGTAGCGCCACCGTACGCAGCAAGACGGAATGCCTGCTGGCCGAGATTAGCTATTCGAAACTTAAACGGCTGTTTAAAGATGAACTCAGGGACGTGCAGCCTCACCTGCTGAATGCCGTCGGCGTTCAATTGTCCGAGCGTTTAATGAGCACCAGCCGCAAAGTCGGCCAGCTTGCCTTCATGGACGTTTACGGCCGGGTTGCCCGCACCCTGCTGGACATGTGCAAACAGCCCGATGCCATGTCTCACCCCGAGGGCACCCAGATCCATCTCTCGCGTCAGGAGATCGGCCGTATCGTCGGCTGTTCCCGCGAAATGGCTGGCCGGGTGCTCAAAGCCATGGAAGAAGAAAAGGTGATTTCTGCCTCCGGCATGGAAATTGTCATTTTCCACGAACGATAAATCCCGTCAAACTAGAATTTTTAACCTGGGCTTAAGGGTAAACCCTGCCCCCCTCCCCGCATGCATTCCCACGCTGAAGTTTGAAAACGGGAAAGATGAGCCTTACTCTGGACAAAAAAAACCCCGCGGGAGCGGGGTCAATAAAATGCGCAATTTCTGCGCAGGGGGAGGAAACAAATGAAACAACAAATCTGTTTAGCAACTGCACTGCTGTAACCAGTATTACGGCATAGGACAACAAAACTTTAAAAATAATTCAAGAAAAGAGCCTTATTTTTGGTTTTTTATTCCATAATTCTAAAAATAACCTGACGATTATTAGGGAAACATATTAATAAAACCGGGCCAAGCCCCTGTTATTCTATAAGATATCTGGAATATGGGGAACCCAGAGCAGAAACCCGGAGACGGTTGAATTTTTACTCTAACCTCAAATACCCGGCCTAAGACTTGGTGTGTCCCCACGAATATTTTTTAAAAATCAAAAGCTTATCTGTTTAATCTAAAGGTTAGGTAACTATTCAGCACCACTGCCAGAGAGCATTGTCTGTAGGTTGGTGCTGAGCCA
>CAZQVV010000164.1:0-4991 GCA_964596835.1 uncultured Thiohalophilus sp.
AAATTATTTCTAAGGTACTAATATGACCCGTTCGCCCTGAGCTTGTCGAAGGGTGAGTAGACTAAATCATGATTCCATACCCTAGAATTTGAATAGTTTTTTCAGTGCCTCTTTGGCTTTCTCTCTTATATTGTCTTCTTTTTGGCGTAGTTTGTCTTTCGCTTTTTGCCGTAGTTTTTGTTTTTCTTCACGCAGCTTCTGTTTGATTTTTTGTTCCTGTTTTTTTAACTCCTGTCTGGCCAGGATCTTGAGCACGCTCTGGTAGTCCACTGTAATTTTAGGCTGGGCAAAAGGCCCTTTAATATAGATGGGCAGAGCGACTTTGTTCATCTGTTCCCAGGTTTGGCCGCTCTGGCCTTCAGCGGCGGAGGTGAATTTTATATCCAGGCGGTAGTCGAGCCGCTCCCTGACCAGGTTGATCTTGCCCTGCCCCTTTGCCCGTGCATGTGGCAGGGCAACGTGGAGGTCGCGATTATCCAGAATACCGTTGTGTATTTTTGCGCTGCCACTGATACGGGCAAAGTCGGTTTCCAGTGCCGCGTTGTTATCAGGCGGGGGCTGTTTTTTCAGCTTCGCCCGCAGGTCACGCTCTAACCGGGCCAGATTGAAACCTTTGACGGCGCCATTTTTAACGGTGAAGTTCAGACGACCGTTGAGGCTTTTTTTCGCGGCCATGATGTTCAGCCCGCCCTGGCCTAAATCTGAACTCAGGGTTGCCCGGATGTTGGCCTTGCCGCGGATTTTGTCGTCACCGATGAGATCTTTCAGCAGGGGGCCGATGGCGATGTTTTGCAGGTTTTCATCCAGTTTCGCGTGCGGGATAGTGCTTCGTACATCGAGTTGAATATCGCCGTTATAGTTGCCCTGATAGAGTTTGGCGGATAGCGGTTTAATCCGAATCTGTCCGGCTTTGGCGACGGTCCCGAGCGTGAGCGTGTTCAGCCGGAGATGGGCTATTTTCAGCTTGCCGATGCGGAGTTGGCCATTGATGTTGAGACGGCGCAGCAGATCCAGCGGTAGTTTGATGGTAGGGCTGCGGGTGGTGGCTAGCGCTGTTGCGGAAGAAGCCGGGGATGACGCGCGGGTGGATGTGCGGCGCGGCGCGGGTTTGTTCCCGCTTGATGTGCTGGTTTTCCTGCTCCTGGCGGTGGTGTCCACGCGGGTTTTTGCCGACGCGGGCAGGTAACGATCCAGATCAATTTTATTGAGCACCAGCTTGTAACGTACGACCGGCCGGCTGAAATTGTGGATGCTGACATAGCCCTGCAACTTGCTGTCATCAAGCTGCAGGATCACGGGTTTAAGCAGCAAATCCTCGGTGTTCCCGATGATGCGTAGACCGATTCGAGCGCGGGTCAACACTTTCTTATCCGGAGTAGTGGGCAGCAGGGAGTCCATCGCCAGGGTCTTTATCAGCCGGCGTGGGTTGAATTCTTTCAGATCCACACTGGCAAGATAACGCGGCTTGTCCAGAAATTGATGGATGTTAAGGCGTGCCTGTAGTTCCAGGCCGTAGGCTTTAACCAGGAGAAAGTTTGTTCTAAGTGACTGTTTGCCCAGATCCAGCCGTATTTTCTTGCTTTCGATGCGTGCGTCGAGCTTGCCGCCTGGCAACAGCGTGGAGCTTGTTCTGTTTCGCAGCATCAGTTGTTTGAAGGTGTACTTCTGTTTCTTCAGATCCAGCGTTAAATGGCTGGACAGGGTGGTGGTTCCGCGGATGGCTGGCATGCGGGCTGATTTGGCTAGACGGTAACTAATCTGGCCTTTGAACGGGGCGAGCGTTAGAACCTGGCGCTCCAGATTTAGTTGCAGTTTTGTTCTCAGCTTGATGCTTGCGGATGCGGCCGGTTGCCGGCTGATAAAATCAAAGCTTGTCTCAATAGGGATGGCCTCATTCAGAGATATGTGGCCGATTTCCATATCCAGTTTTCGAATTTGATAATGCTGTTGCGTTTGCTGATCATCCCATTGCAGGCTGGCGTTCAGGATGCTAATGCCGTTGATGGAAAAAGCCGCCAGTGCAGCTGGGGAGGGTGAGGGTGTTTTTGTGGGGGGTGCCGGGGTAGGGTTTTTCGCGGATGGGAAAGGTTTGCTCTGTGGCGCGGCTTTGCTTGTTGCCACTGTGGTTTTGCCGGTTTTTGGCAACAGATCCTCCCAGTTGTCCCGTCCGTTTTTATTGCGTTGCAGGTTTAGCTTCAACCCGCGTAGCGTCAAATGGCCAATTTTGATGTCGCCACGTAACAACGGGAGCAGTTGGATACGCACATCGACGGCATCCATGCTGGCAAAGGGCTGCTTGGCGAAGCCCACGGTATTTTCCAGCTCGACTTTCCCCAGCCTGGCGCCCAGCCAGGGAAAGACCGAAAGCCGGATGTTGCCGGGAATGTTCAGCGTGCGTCCAGTCTGCGCTTTGACCTGTTCGCTAATGGTGCCTTTATAGTCATTGGGATCAACCAGGAAAGGCAGGCTGATCAGAACAGCGGTCATAACGAGTATTAGCGCTAGAAGTATTTTCAGACCGAGAGTGAAAAATTGCCTCATTTATGATTTTTTCCTTAAGAGGGCGGGCGGCCTCAATTAATCAGCGATCCTTGTTAGAGATGGAGCGGGTGAAGGGAATCGAACCCTCGTAGTCAGCTTGGGAAGCTGAAGTTCTACCATTAAACTACACCCGCGGATAGACAGATCATGCGCGTTACTGGTAACGGTCGTACAAATCAGATTAGAATGCCGTTTATTGTAGCCAGTAGAACACAGAACGAACAGTATGAAAATCTTTGTGAATGGTCAAGGGCAGGAATGGTCGGATGGGTTGACTGCTGCCGGGTTCATCGAACAAATGGGATTGACGGGGCAGCGACTGGCCATGGAAGTCAATGAAGAAATCGTACCGCGCAGCACGTTTGATAAACATATTTTTCAGGACGGCGACAGGGTGGAAATTGTCCATGCCGTAGGTGGGGGTTAACTTGGCCGTGGCTGCAAAGCATGCCTGGGCCTTCTATTAATCACATAAGGGAATACCCTACAACTTAATACCCCGCCTGCTTGCGGCGGGATAGCTTTTTTTCAGGTAATATCGATGACTGTTTTGAATGCAAACGATACACCGCTGGTGATTGCCGGTGATGAGTACAGCTCACGCCTGCTGGTGGGAACCGGCAAATACAGGGATATGGAAGAAACAAGGCTGGCGATTGAAGCCAGTGGCGCCGAGATTGTCACGGTCGCGGTGCGCCGTAGCAACATCGGCCAGAACCCCAATCAGCCTAACCTGCTGGACGCGATCCCACCGGAAAAATACACCATCCTGCCCAATACGGCAGGTTGCTATACGGCTGAAGAGGCGGTGCGCACCTGCCATCTGGCGCGGGAGTTACTGGATGGCCATGATCTGGTCAAACTGGAAGTGCTGGGGGATGAGAAAACCCTGTTCCCCGATGTGATGCAAACATTGAAGGCCGCAGAAACCCTGATCAAGGACGACTTTAAGGTCATGGTCTATACCAGTGATGATCTGTTAATTGCCAAAGAGCTGGAAGCCATGGGCTGTGTCGCGGTCATGCCCTTGGCTGCGCCCATCGGATCCGGACTGGGCATACGTAATCCCTACAATATCCGCTTCATTATCGAGGAGCTGAAGGTGCCCGTGCTGGTGGATGCTGGAGTGGGCACCGCCTCCGATGCCGCCATAGCGATGGAACTGGGCTGTGACGGTATCCTGATGAATACCGCCATTGCTACAGCACAGAAGCCGGTGCTCATGGCCTCCGCGATGAAAAAAGCTATTGAAGCTGGACGTGAAGCCTTCCTCGCCGGGCGCATGCCGCGCAAACAATACGCCAGTGCCTCGTCGCCCATTGACGGAAGGTTTTTCTAAGGGAGCGTGATGAACTCCAACTCCGTTTGCCCTGAGCCGGTCGAAGGGTGAACAAACCAGAAACTGTAATAATTCCTTATGGTGTCTTCAGGCAATCAATTACACCGCCGTATCCGCAGTTTTGTATTGCGGGAAGGTCGTCTGACAAAAGGGCAACAGCAGGCGCTGGATCAGTTTTTTCCGCATTTTGGGGTGAGTCTTTCACAGGGTCTTCTGAACCTCGACAGCCTGTTTGGACGCCCAGGTGGATGCCAGGCCCCGAAAATACTCGAAATTGGATTCGGTAATGGAGCGTCCCTGGCAGAAATGGCCACGAAACACCCGGAAAATGATTACTTTGGAATTGAAGTGCATCGCCCCGGTGTAGGTAATCTGCTCCTGCAGATCGAAGCACAGGCGCTGGCGAATATTCGTGTCAGCCATGATGATGCGATTGAAGTTCTTCAGCAGCAGATCCCTGATCAGGCACTGGATGCTGTTTATCTTTTTTTCCCCGACCCCTGGCACAAACGCAAGCACCATAAACGGCGCATACTCCAGGCTGATTTTGTACGGCTGATACGTGACAAATTGAAGGTGGACGGTATTTTTCACATGGCAACGGATTGGCAGCATTACGCACAGCATATGATGAAGATCATGAGTGTTGTAGAGGGCTTTGAAAACTGTGCCGGGGTGGATCAATACACCCCGCGTCCTGACTATCGGCCTCTGACCAAATTTGAGCAGCGAGGGCACAGGCTGGGGCACACTGTCTGGGATTTGGTCTTCCGAAGCAGTTCAGGTCTTTCAATATATTCATAAATATCTAGGACTAAAGTACAGTTACCGCATTAAAAAAAGAGCTGTAAAATATAACTATTCAGCTCATTGGGGCAGGGTCTCCCATTACTGTCCAGCTTACGATATTCGATGCAATAGGTACTAACTGGGGTTACTGATTATGCGACACGAAATTCTCGTTCCCACGCCGGAGCGTGGGAACCCGTAAAAATTCGTGGGGATAACTCAGGCTTTAAACATGATTTATATGTCGCATAATCAACGTACTTATTAGTAACATGTGTAGGTTGGCGCTGAGCCATGATCTTGATGGCGAAGCCCAACCATT
>CAZQVV010000165.1:0-4896 GCA_964596835.1 uncultured Thiohalophilus sp.
TGTAGAAAATTATTTCGTGAAGGTACTTATCTTGTGGTTTATCCAGGTTAGGATACCCAAATCAGAAACCTATCGTAAAGACACGGCGGAAATGCATAAACCATGACTTTGTCTCTTTCACTGTACCTTTACCCTGTCTTTAATATCCTATTTATCTGTTCGTGAGTAAAGCCACGCTGTTGTAGAAAACGCGCCTGGCGTATACGCTGCTCATATTCGCTCGGCAGAACCTCACCAAAACGCTTGCAACGCACCTGGCGAGCCTGCTCATACCAGCCCGCTTCCGGCAAATTTAGATATTGGCTGATAATGACATCACTCACACCGCGTTGTTTAAGCTCGGCCTGTATTTTTATGGGACCGTTACCACGCTGTATACGCGCATTCACGAAGGACTCGGCAAAACGCGTATCACTCAGTAGGCCATCCCTAACCAATCGGTTCAGAGCTTCACTGATTTCATTTTTATCAAAATCCTTAGTAGCTAGTTTATGCTCAAGTTCCAGCCGACTGTGCTCCCGTCTGGCCAGATAATTCATGGCGAATTCACGAACAGAGGTTGCCATCACACAGCCGGAAAAACTATTTACATACACAAATGAAAAGGGTGGTCACCCGGCCACCCTTATAGATTGTGCTCAACACATTCACTCTTCGGCCAGCGCCACCTCGGGTTTCGGTGGCTTTTCAGCTTCTGGCAGATCCAACAGCTTTTCACGGATCTGGGTTTCAATCTCCATGGCCATGGCGGTATTTTCCTTGAGGAAATTACGCACATTATCCTTCCCCTGGCCAATACGCTCACCCTTGTAGCTATACCAGGCGCCGGCCTTGTCGACCAGCCCTTCCTTCACGCCCAGATCAATAATTTCACCTTCACGGGAAATGCCTTCACCGTATAAAAGATCAAAAACCACCTGTTTGAACGGGGGCGCAACCTTATTTTTTACCACCTTGACCCGGGTTTCGTTACCGATGATTTCATCGCCTTTCTTCAGAGCGCCGATACGACGGATGTCCAGGCGCACTGACGCATAGAATTTCAGTGCATTACCGCCCGTAGTCGTTTCCGGATTACCGAACATGATGCCGATTTTCATGCGGATCTGGTTGATAAAAATCACCATGGTATTGGAACGCTTGATATTGCCGGTAAGTTTGCGTAGCGCCTGAGACATTAACCGGGCCTGCAATCCCATATGAGAATCACCCATCTCACCCTCGATTTCCGCCTTAGGTGTTAAGGCCGCCACCGAGTCGATCACCACGATGTCGACTGCACCGGAGCGCACCAGCATGTCCGTAATTTCCAGCGCCTGTTCACCCGTATCGGGCTGCGACACCAGAAGCTCATCAACATTCACGCCCAGTTTCTCCGCATACAGCGGATCCAGCGCGTGTTCCGCATCCACAAATGCCGCCGTGCCCCCCTTTTTCTGGCATTCGGCAATCACCTGCAGGGTCAGCGTGGTTTTGCCCGAGGACTCCGGACCATAAACTTCAATCACCCGCCCCTTGGGCAGCCCCCCCACACCCAGCGCCATATCCAGACTGATGGAGCCGGTGGAAATGGTTTCCACATCCCTGGCCGCACTATTGTCTCCCAGTCGCATGACCGCACCCTTGCCAAACTGCTTTTCAATCTGGCTCAGGGCGGCGCTTAATGCCTTTTGCTTGCCATCATCCATTTTTATCAACCTCGCTTGCTATACATTTTGGTAATCTCGAAACCGCATCCCTGGTTTCCGATTCAGATTTTTCCAGCCGATCTATAACGTTCACCCTGCCATTATTTCATAGAATGAGTCTCGGGGTCAGCCCTGATTCATTCGCCACCGCCCCCAAACAACAACAGGTTCAGGTTTGCTCATCCAGAATGGCCAGCACACCTTCCAGGGCACAGGCCACGGCCTGACGCCGCACCGCCTCCCGATCACCAGCGAAAATCTGCCGTCTGGAAAGCCCTTCCGACCGGCCCGTTTTCGTTTTACGCATCCAGGCAAACCAGACCAGTCCTACAGGGGTGTCTCCGCTTCCGGCACCCGGCCCGGCCATCCCACTGAGTCCAAGGGTGAGAGTGGCCTGACTGTGACGCAGGGCGCCCTCTGCCATCGCCTGCACCACTTCTTCACTGACCGCGCCATAACGCTCCAGCAAGGCGACATCAACCGCCAGCATTTCCTGCTTGGCACGGTTGCTGTAGGTGACAAAACCACGTTCGAACCAGCGCGAACAACCGGCAATATCCGTCAGCGATTTCGCCACCCAGCCGCCGGTGCAGGATTCAGCACAGGCCAGCATCAAACCCCGCGCCATCAGAACGTCACCCACCTGCGCAGACAATTTCTGTAACTGCGCATCCGAAATGAAATCAGACATCATGACAGGGGTCGGTCAGTCAAAGCTTATTAGTGCCACCTGCCTATCCGCTCAATCATCCAGAATTTCCTGGATCACCGCGCCAATTTCATAACCATCCGCATGACGCAGCTTGTTCACACGCACCACGCGGACATTTGCATGCAAAGGCGGGGTCACATTATTTTCCGGATGAATCTGAACCTCGACCCGGTCTTCCACTATCAGTGAACGGTCGGCAATGAACATCATCCCCCGGCCACTCAAATTGGTGACTTTTCCGTATTCCTCCTGTCCTGAATCGGACAGGCTAAACTTGATGTCGCTATCGACAGTAATACGGATAAAATCCCGTTTTTCATCATATTCCCGCGGCATATTCCCCCCCTGGTTGCTAAATTCTGGTTACTAAATTAATGACCTTCCCGGAGCCGAAGCCAGATTTATCGACGCTGCAAAGATATCAATGCAACTATCACTACCAAATTTGACACCGCCCCCTGAAGCCCCCCATGTGAATATTCACCCCAAAATACGCTCAGAATCTTGTAAGATATTGATTATATACCCTGCTTGCGCCACTTTAGGGGATTTTCCTGCTTCATTGCAAGCTCGGCAGATCACACAAAAAGCACCCTCCACGGCTTATCAAAACCAGACCCCGAATAACGACATGAATAGTGCCGCTATTTTTCTAAACATACGGGCCTAAACGCCGATACCTAGCTAAGAGAATATTAGTGTGAAGTCATGGTCCAGCCTAACCCTGTCAATCGACCTGCCTCCGTCTATATATTAAGTATGTAAGAATAATTTTGATCTTATTATCAGGTAGTTAAAGATGAAAAATAGATTCAACAATCTTTCGATTTCGAGCAAAATAAATTTTACCCTGCTGTTTGTCTTTGCGATCATTCTGTCAGCCATCATTCTGCACATGATCCGCAATGAACGCGCCATGGTGAAAGAAGTGATAGAACAGCAGAGCAAAGATACCGCCGACAGCTACTTTGACGCAGTCAACACCATGATGATCACCAACACCATGGACAAGCGTGAAATACTGCGCCGTAAACTGCTGGATCGCTCCAGCATAACCGATGCCCGCATCATTCGCAGCCCGGTCGTGGCCAAACTCTTTGGCAAGGGCCATAGCAGCGAACAAGCCATGGATCAGCTGGATCAACAGGCTTTGAGGGGTAAAGCCATCGATCAGATCGACAACACCGACAATGGCCGCATACTGACGGTCATTAATCCGATCAGGGCATCGGAAAACTACCGTGGCACCAACTGCCTGAGTTGCCACGTCAATGCCAAATCCGGCGATATCATGGGCGCAGTACGCATCAGCTATTCCCTCAAAAAACTGGATGCTGAGGTTGACCATAACCTGCTCAATTCAGCGCTGATTCAGATCGGACTCTTCACCCTGGGCCTGCTATTGATCGCCTACATCCTCCGGCGTGTGATCGACAAACCACTCGATAACCTGCGCCATACCATCGAGTTAATCGACCAGCAGGCGGATCTTCAACAACGGGTGCAGATTCATTCTGAAGGCGATGAAATTGGAAAAGTTGCCTGTGCATTCAATAATATGCTGGAAAAATTCCAGGGTAGTCTGCAACAGGTTCGTGATGCTACCCAGCATATTACCGGCATTGCAGATAATATTGCCGAGGTTTCCGAAGAAACCGAACAAAGCACCCGCACCCAGTGCAATGAAACCGCTCAGGCCGCCACTGCGATTAATGAAGCCACCGCCAGCACCGAGGAAATTGCCAGGAATGCCAGCGAAACCGCCCAGTCTTCGCAGGCCGCCACTGACGGCGCCCGATCCGGCGCGCTGATCGCCACCAATGCGTTAGGCAGTATCGACATGCTGCTCAATGAAATGAGGCATTCCGCAGAAACTATCAGCAACCTCGACTCCGAGAGCGAGCATATCGGTGTGGTGCTTGAGGTCATAACCAAGATTGCAGAACAGACCAACCTGCTCGCTCTGAATGCCGCTATCGAAGCCGCCCGCGCTGGCGAGCAGGGCCGGGGCTTCGCTGTGGTGGCGGATGAAGTCCGCAGCCTGGCCTCGCGTAGTCAGGAATCCGCAGCACAGATCCAGCAAATGATCGAATCCCTGCAGGCGGGAACACGCCAGGCCGTCGCCGCAGTGGAAACAGCCAGCAAACAGGCGGAGACCTGTTCCGAACAGGTCGAGGAAGCCGCCGAATCCCTGGCCATGATCTCCGGCAATATCAGTGATATTTCTGATCGCAACATTCAGGTGGCCGCCGCCGCAGAAGAGCAGCGAGCCGTGATGGGGGAAAGCAGCCGTAACCTCGTCAGCATCAACGAACTGGCGGGCAAAACCGCCAGCGGCGCTAGCCGCACGGCCGAGGTCAGTGAGGAATTACTCCAACAGTCCCGACGCCTGCAGGAACTGGTAGCGCAATTCAAAATCGGATCTGCTTCCTAACCCGGATAAACCGCAGGATAAGTACCTTCACGAAATAATTTTCTACAAAATGCACAGAAAAT
>CAZQVV010000166.1:0-4719 GCA_964596835.1 uncultured Thiohalophilus sp.
GCAGATTTTTTAACGTCGCTTTGGGCGACAAAAAGAGGTGCCTGTGGTGGTTCGCTCTGCTCAGCGTCAACCTACCCGGCTCTCCGGAAAGGGTGCTGAATAGTTACCAATAAAATAAATCAGAGACCCACAACATGGACAAAATAACCAATAGATACCCATGCAAGTTATAAGAATATACAGGTGTTGTCTGCCATTTTTTAAGCGGCAACTATTACGCAACCAGTGCCTCGTGCTAAAATATGTTAATATCGCATATACGGCGTAAAGTATTCATCACGCCATACTAAATTGATAATCAGGAGGCCGTCAATCATGCCCGAAGTACAATTCAAGAATGAGTTAACCGATGAAATTAAGGTATCCCCCGCCGCAGCCGAACAGATGCTGGCGATTATGAATAACGAAGAGGGTGTCAGTGGCATTCGCATTTTTGTCTCCGGGGGCGGTTGCAGCGGTATGACCTACGGCATGACTTTTGTCGACAGGCCCAGTGACTTTGATGCCATGCTGAAAAAAGACGACGTTAATATCTATATTGATGCGGTTGCACTGGGCTTTCTGGAAGGAGTGGAAATCGACTATCAGACGGAAGGACTCAACCAGAGCTTTGTCTTCAAGAACGTCTTCGCCAGCACGGGGGGCGGTAGTAGTTGTGGCGGTTGTGGCTCCGCCGGTCACTAAGCCTGTTTCAGCCGTGATCTGATTCGGCTTCCCTCCTCCCCCCTGCCCGTATAAGAGGGTGCCGCCATTCCTCAGCGTGTACTGCTTATCGCCCAGCCCGGCAGCTATCGCATCGCGCCCTATCTTAATGCCGCCAGGCGCATGGGGCTGGCGGTGCAGATTGCCTCCCGTGGGGAACACTCACTGATCTCCGAAGTCCATGCGGGTTTGCATATTGATTTTGAAAATCCACACGGCGCCCTTGCTGATATTCTTCGACAGGCGTCAAAGACGCCTTTTGCCGCCGTGCTGGGCAGTGATGACAGTACGGTGGAACTGGCCGCACATGCGGCTGCCCGGCTTGGCCTGCCCCACAATCCGCCTGCCGCGGCAAGGTTGACCCGGCGCAAGGATCTGGCCCGCGCACACCTAACCCGCTACGGCTGTACTGTTCCCCGCCACTGGTTAATCAAACTTGAGCAGGCTCTGAACCCACAAATCACGGATATCCGCTGGCCCTGCGTCATCAAACCGCTCAACCTCTCTGCCAGCCGGGGTGTTATTCGCGCCAATGACCGTGCTGAATTTTATGCGGCAGTCGCACGTATCCGCAAAATCATTACCCATTCAGTCGATGAATTCGAACAGCAACATGTGCTGGTGGAAGAGTATATCGAGGGTACCGAGGTGGCCTATGAGGGCTACCTGCATGACGGTGAATTAACCACGCTGACCATTTTTGACAAACCTGATCCTCTGACCGGCCCTTTTTTTGAAGAAACTATTTATGTGACGCCTTCACAACTGCCTGCGGCCACACAGCAAAAAATCATCCTGCGCGTGACCGAGGCCTGTCAGGCTTACGGTCTGACAACCGGGCCTGTGCATGCCGAACTTCGTATTAATGAGGAGGACGCATGGATACTGGAAGTCGCCTGCCGTACCCTTGGCGGCGACTGTGCCCGTAGCCTGGATCAGGATGACTTCAATCTTGAAGAATTGACGCTGGCCCTGGCTATGGGTGAAACGGTGAGAACGCCACCGTGGAAGGATGCCCGGGGGGTGATGATGATTCCGATCAAACAGGCGGGTGTTTTAAGACGGGTCGAAGGGCTGGGGGCAGCACAAAAAGTCGAGCACATTGAAAACATCGACATCATCATACGCGAAGGCCATGAACTCATTCCCCTGCCCGAAGGAAACCAGTATCCCGGTTATATCTTCGCCCGCGCCGATACACCTGATGCTGTCATTGCGGCGCTACATAACGCCCATGCAAAACTGAATTTTGTCGTTGCACCCAGCATCCGTCTGCAACGACAATAAGACCGGTTTATTTCTTGCCGCCACCGCCCTCATGGAACCCCGCTGGCATCTGGCCATAATCACCTTCATCAAACAGGAAACCCAGCATGTGTTTTTCAATCAGCTCAAGGTTGCGCACATCGGCCGTTGACAGACCATTTTCATTGATGATAACCGTCAGACGCTCCAGCCATTTTGTCCAGCCCTGTTTGGAAACATGGTCATAAATACGCAGTCCGAAATCTCCCGGATGTGGTGGCCTGTCCAGTCCTTCCGCTTCTTTTTTCAATACCACACACTGTACCATTCTTGTCATAATTTACCTCGAAATTCGGTTTCCAAATAGTTATCAATTCCGTTCGTCCTGAGCCTGTCGAAGGAAGTCCTTCGGCTTCGCTCAGGAGAGCCCTGCCGAAGGGTTCGCTCTGATTAATTCCCCCTATCGAGGGCAGAAGCCGTACCTGCACAACAGGTTACAGGGTCGTTTATTTCTGTTCGTATTTTTTCAATAATACGCCATCATCACCACAACAGTCAGCGGCGCATACTTTAAGCTGATGTATGTCTTCCCGGCTGCCATTGAGATAGGCCTCGACAGGCTGATTCTCTTTCGCACAGTCACAGCCCTTATCATTATACACGTAAACATGCTTCAGTCCGGCGCGCAGCGCAGCATCCCGCGCACTGAACAACACCGCATCATCCGTTTCCGGCAGATGACTTAATTTGTAGGCCGGAAAAAATTTTGTAATATGCCAGGGAGTATCCTCACCCAAATTGTCACGAATCCAGCAGGCAATGCGGTAATGCTCTACCGGATTATCATTTTGGCCGGGAATGACATTGGTGCGCGTTTCTACATGGATTCCCAATTCATCGGCTTTTTTAATGGAATGTAGTACCTGTTCCACCTTTGCCGGCTTGCAGATGCCTTGATAAAAATTATCCCGCATGCTTTTGATATCAGAGCACAGAACATCAATATGCGGCGCGGCCAGTTCCAGCGCCTCATCGGTGACATAACTATTGGAGACATACACGGTATAGAGTCCGGCTTCGTGTGCAAGCTGGCTGACATCAATAATATATTCAAGCCAGACCGCCGGTTCGGAATAGGTAAAGGCGATCCCCTGCACCTCAGCGCGCAGAGCTGTCTCAACCAGCGTTTCGGGTGCGACCCAGGCTTCCGTGGACTGGCCCTTCGCCAGTTCGTCAAGCGCTGTCACGCCCCATGAAATATCCAGATTATGACAACCGCCGCAACGGAAACTACAGCCATAGCTTCCCACTGACATAATCCGGGTTCCTGGACGATAATGTTTGACCGGCTTGTCTTCGATGACGCCGATTTCAATCGCGGACAAAATACCATAAGACAGATTGTACAAAATGCCGTTACGATTGACATGCGCCTGGCAGAAACCACGCTGTCCATGCCCGATCTTGCAACGCCACAGGCACAGATGACAACGGGTCGTACCGTTATCCAGTTTCTCCTGTAAGCGGGTTTCAACAAGCTGGTACTGGCGGGGGATTATTCTGCGATGATGACTCAACATGCACCCTGTATTTTTTACTGCATTATAAACAAGTGGCGATTATTCTAGCAGAAAATCAGCTTCAACTGATCCATTCTGACAGGGAACCGTGATACGCTGCCCCCTGATCGCCAAATCGGTTTTTTGCGCTGTCTGGTATGACAGGGCCTTTATCAGATAGTAAGTATGCCCCTCAATAACACAGGGATAATACCTGCCGCGCTCCTGCATGGCGCACATAAAGTTATACATTCTTTTCGCCGTCCAGTCTGTACTCAGCATAAAATCTTCTTTTGCAGGAAAAGACTGATAGCTGGCGCAGGCTTCATCCTGCGGCTGCCCCGGGCAAAACGGATGTTCGATCTGATCCAGCAAGGCCAGCAGCAAATCCCGGCCGGCCTCAGCCAGTTGATAACAAGCTGTAGAATAAGTGATCCCGTCTGCCATGCTAACCCGCCTCTGGGCAAGAACAGATCCTGCATCCAGTTCAGGCGAAATGTGGTGCAGGCTGACACCAAAGTCGTTATCACCGTCCCTGAACTGCCAGAACAGGGGATCCGGCCCCCGGTGAGCCGGTAGCAGTGAAGGATGCAGATTGATACAGCCCTGTACTGGAATCGCGCATAGCTTCTCAGACAAACGATGTGAAAAGCAGGACACAAAAATAACATCGGGCGAATAGCGCCGAATCTGTTCGGTACAGGCAAACCCGTTCGACGCGCCCTGAATAAGCGGAATACCGTGCGTAAACGCCAGCGACTCCAGAGAAGTGCGGGAAGCATCGAACAACGGGAACTCTGGAACGCGCTTATGGCCGCGATTATCGACGACAATAGCTTGAACGGCATGCCTGGATTCCAGCAAAGCCTGTAGTGGAATCAGGGACAAGGCCGTTGATGAACCGATGTGAACGATATTCATGGTGGGAGAAAGACCAAGATACAATCCCGCACTCAGGTGATGATATTACCACCTTGTTTGAGTGAGGTTTAATCATACAAAACGGGAATGAAAAATGGTCGGGGTGAGAGGATTCGAACCTCCGACCACCGGCACCCCATGCCGGTGCGCTACCAGGCTGCGCTACACCCCGATGTACATTGCTGACGATGTTCCAAAAAAGGGAGACTCTGGAAACGGCGGCCATGATACCTCAGCCACCGCGAAGATGGAATGCCTAACCAAGCGATCCAGGAGCCTGTCGGACTCAGGA
>CAZQVV010000167.1:0-4704 GCA_964596835.1 uncultured Thiohalophilus sp.
CTTCCTGGCGCTGACGTTGCTCTTCCTGGATGCGTGTCTGTTCTGCCTGGCGGCGTTTCTTTTCTTCCGTCAGGCGCTTTTGCCGTTGCTGTTCTATTTTCAACTGCGCCTGGCGTTTTTTCTCTGCCACTTCTTTCTGTTTGCGTATCGCCTCTTGCTTGCGCTTTTTCTCGGCCTTCTTCTCTGCCCGCCGAGCCTGCTCGCGCAAACGCGCCTGCTTTTTCCTGTAAGCCCGTTCTTTTATTTTCTGCTGCTGACGCATTTTGGCGTCACGCAGACGCTTCATTTGCGCATCAATCTGTTTTTCATCAACGGCCTGGGCTTTGATCACCTCCGGCTCAGGCCCCTTTACGCTTCCCGTCTCATCACGACTGAAGGTAAAGCTGAGCACCAGGATAGCGATAAAAACGATATGCGCAAGCACCGCCAGTACCGCCGCCCGCGGGTTATTACGAATCTGCCGCCACATTTAATGCGCGCCTGATTTTTCGGGCATCCGCGTCACCAGGCCGACCTGTTCGACGCCTGCCTGTTTCAGCTCGGCCATAAGGTCTACAACTTTGCCGTAATTCGCATTTTTATCACCTTTGACATACACCATATTGTCCTGGCGATGCTTCAATATAGCCTTGATCCGGCTCATCATTTTAGAGATTTGCAGCGGCTGGTCATGGTGATCCCCCAGATTCAGATAATAGCGTCCACCCCGGTCCACCGTTACAATGAGGGGTTCCTCGTCCTTTTGCGTGATGGGTTTGGCATTGGTCTGTGGCAGCTCAACGCTGATACCCTGGCTCAGCAGCGGTGTGGTAATCATGAAAATCACCAACAGCACTAACATCACATCGAGGTAGGGCACCACGTTGATTTCGGATATGCGTTTTTTACGCACACGCCGGCCAGGCTGGGCAGAATACATATCAGTTATGGACCTGGCGTTGCAGGATAGTCGAGAATTCTTCCACAAAAATATCGTAACGGCTGATGATGCGCTCGACATCGTTGGAATAGCGGTTATAGGCAATCACCGCCGGAATCGCCGCAAACAGGCCCATCGCGGTGGCGATCAGGGCTTCGGCAATACCCGGCGCCACCGATGAGATCGTCGCCTGCTTGACCGCACCCAGCGCCATGAAGGAATTCATGATCCCCCAGACCGTGCCAAACAGGCCGACATAGGGGCTGGTGGAACCGACCGTCGCGAGGAAGGACAGATTCATTTCCAGACTGTCAATTTCACGGTTCAATGCCACGCGCATGGCCCGTTGCGCACCCTGCAATACGGCCATAGGTTCAACATGGGGGTTTTTACGTAATTGCGCGAACTCCCGGAAGCCCGCCTCAAAAATCATTTGCATCCCGGTTAAACGGCCACGGTGGCTGGATAAACGTTTATACAGTTCTCCCAGATCGGCGCCGGACCAGAACTTGCGTTCAAAACGATCCGCCGATAGACGGGCCTTTTTAACCACTGCGCTTTTAAGAAAAATAACCGTCCAGGAAGCCAGCGACACCACCAGTAGCAGCACCAGCACCAACTGCACCACAAAACTGGCGTTCAGTATCAGATGGGAAATCGAAAGTTCAGGCAAACGCTATTCTCCAATGGTGACTACGCCCGCGGGTAGAGGTCGCGGTTTGAAACTCTGACTGTCAAGGCAGGCGATCCTGATCCGCCCCTGGCACAGGATTATCGCATCGTCATGGCGGCGAATGATCTGTTCAAAGGTCAGGCTCGCCCCGCCCTGCTCCACCACCCCAACACTGACGGTCAAGGCCTCATTGAAGCGGGCGGGATGCAAATAATCCACCTGCACCGAACGCACGGCAAATATGACCGATTCGCGGGCAATGAGTTCATCCTGCTCCAGACCCAGGCTGCGCAACCACTCGGTGCGGGCGCGCTCCATGAATTTCAGATAGTTGGCGTAATAAACGACACCGCCAAAATCCGTATCTTCATAGTAAACCCGTATCGGCCAAAGGAATGTGTTCACGTTATCACTCATGGATCGTCCTGCGCTGAAAACATGTCCCGCGAAGCCGATTCGGCATCCCGCATCTGTGCCGGTATGTTCAGGCCGAAATGCAAATAGGCATGGCGGGTCGCGGTGCGTCCGCGCGAGGTGCGCATAATAAAGCCCTGCTGGATAAGATAAGGCTCCAGCACATCCTCGATAGTTCCCCGCTCTTCACCGATGGCTGCTGCCAGAGAATCGACTCCGACCGGGCCGCCGGAAAATTTTTCCATAATCGCCAGCATCAGTTTCCGATCCATCATGTCGAAACCCTCGGCATCCACGTTCAGCATATCCAGCGCCCGTTGCGCCACGTCGTCAGTAATTTTGCCCGCCGCTTTCACCTCGGCATAGTCCCGCACCCGGCGCAGCAAACGATTGGTGATTCGCGGCGTGCCCCGTGAGCGGCGTGCAATCTCCAGGGCGCCGCCCTCATCGATATACAGATTCATGATCGAGGCCGAACGTTTGACAATGCTGACCAGATCCTTGGCGCTATAAAATTCCAGCCGCTGAACGATGCCAAAACGATCCCGCAGTGGCGAGGTTAACAGCCCGGCGCGGGTGGTCGCTCCCACCAGGGTGAAAGGCGGCAGATCCAGCTTAATCGACCGTGCCGCCGGGCCTTCGCCAATCATGATATCAAGCTGGTAGTCCTCCATTGCCGGATAAAGGATTTCCTCCACCACCGGACTCAGGCGGTGGATCTCATCGACGAACAGCACATCATGGGGTTCAAGATTGGTCAACATTGCCGCCAGATCGCCCGGACGCTCCAGCACCGGCCCGGCGGTGTGCTTCATCTGCACCCCCAGCTCATTGGCGATAATGTGAGAGAGCGTGGTTTTGCCCAGCCCCGGCGGACCAAAAATCAGCACATGATCCAGCGCCTCCTTACGACTGCGAGCAGCCTCGATGAAAATCTCCATCTGCTCACGCACCGCCGGTTGGCCCACGTAGTCATCCAGACGCACAGGACGAATGGCGCGGTCGACAATGTCCTCGCCGTCCAGGGGTGCTTTTGAAACCAGTCTGTCCTGTTCGATCATGTTCTTTCTAAACTGCCCAGATTAACAAACAAAATCTTTTAGCACAGAGGACACGGAAGTCACAGAGAAAAATTGTTAACATCACAACAGCTTGGTAGGGTGGGCACGATTTTTGTGCCCACGCGGAAAACGATGCTGATTGACGTAGTCTGCCGAGTTGAGCATTTATTATATCCCTGGTAATCACCTCATGAGCCATTAAGTGCCATAACCCGGTGGGCACAAAAATCGTGCCCACCCTACACTACTGCGCCTTTGCACCCAAACTGCGGGCATTTCACGTTCTCTGCGTTTACTACAAACATTTATGGATGAAGACCCGCTATTATCGCGACACCGCCGCTTTCAACGCCGCGCGGATGGTTTCTTCACTGCTGAGTCCTTCATCGGTCACTTTCTGTACCATGCGCTGGGCTTCTGCCGGTTTGTATCCCAGCGCCTCCAGGGCATGGCGTGCTTCACTGTTGGGATCGGCGGTGCCCACCACGGCGCCATCGCTTCTACCCGCAGCAGTACGGGTTTCCATTTGAGGCAGACGATCCCGCATTTCAATGATTAACCGTTCTGCGGTTTTGCGTCCCACGCCCGGCAGGCGCACCAGGGTGACGCTGTCTTCTTCATGGATGCAGCGGCTAAACTCGACAGCGCTCATACCGGAAAGAATCGCCAGTGCTAGCTTGGCGCCGACGCCATTGGTCTTGATCAGGCTGCGAAACAACTGCCGCTCACTTTCGCTGGCAAAGCCACACAGGAGCTGCGCATCCTCGCGGACGATCAAGTGAGTATGCAACAGGACTTCTGCATCGGTCTCCGGCAACTGATAAAAGGTGGACATGGGCGCTTCGACCTCATAGCCCACACCGCCCACCTCGATCAGCAGCATCGGTGGCTGCTTGCTGATAATTCTGCCGCGCAGACGTCCAATCACCGTTTTATACCCCTTTTATGTTGCGAATTAATATTAACCAGATCCGATTCCCGCCAGCGGCCACCACGACGGGCGGTGCTCGATTGTTCCTGACGCCCCATTTTTTCCAGACTCTGGTGGATATGGGCATGACACAGGGCCACCGCCAGCGCATCGGCGGCATCTTCCTGAGGGAGTTTGCTGAGGCCAAGCAGGGTCATAGTCATATGCTGAATCTGGGCCTTGGCTGCGTTACCCCGGCCGACAATGGCCTGCTTGATCTGCGTCGGCGAGTATTCGCTCACGGGAATACCCCGCAGAGCGACCATACTGATGGCGGCGCCGCGAGCCTGACCCAGCTTGAGAGCAGAGGAAGGATTACGATGAACGAAAACCTGCTCAATGGCCATTTCATGGGGCTGAAATTCATCCAGCAGCGACTGGATACCCTCGCAAATCTCCCGCAAACGCTCCGCCAGGCTTACAGTCTTCACCCGAATGCAACCACTGGTGACCCAGATGGCTTTACGCTCCTGCATGTCGATAATGCCATAGCCCGTTAAACGGGAACCGGGATCGATGCCGAGTATGCGATTCATAGACTCCAAGATACAATAGAGAAGTGGCTAGTGGCTAAATAACTGTTCCAGATAGCAGATCACTGCCGATGTTCCGCGTTCGTGGTGACCCCTTCGACAGGCTTCCTTCGACAGGCTTCCTTCGACAGGCT
>CAZQVV010000168.1:0-4628 GCA_964596835.1 uncultured Thiohalophilus sp.
CTTAATCTGCTTGTCCTTCGACAAGCTTCCTTCGACAAGCTTCCTTCGACAAGCTCAGGACGAACGGTCATTCCTAAAGTGAACGGGTATTTGAAACAGCTATTAGGGCACGGGACTAAGGTAAAGAGGGTTTAACCATCCTCTTCGGATTTCTCCCGCTCTTCCTGTTTGATTCGCTCATAAATCTCTTCACGATGCACAGAAATCTCTTTGGGGGCATTGACCCCAATCCTGACCTGATTGCCTTTGACGCCCAATACGGTGACAGTCACTTCGTCACCAATCATCAACGTCTCACCTACCCTTCGCGTTAATATCAACATTTATTTTATCTCCTGTATTGCTTTTGAACTTGATGCTTGCTTTCCTTGCCATTGTTTGGGCAGATTCAGCCAACGTATCGTCAAAAAGATTTAAAACTTAAACAAATTCTCTTAAACATTTCCCACTACTCGGGCTTTCAGTAGTCCATTCTATCTTTCAGACAGCGGGTGCTTCAGCAAGTTTAAATGCCGAATGCAAAGCCCGCACACCCAGTTCCAGATACTTTTCTTCCACCACAACCGAAACCTTGATTTCTGATGTGGAAATCATCCGGATGTTGATGCCTTCATCCGCCAACGTCTTGAACATCTTGCTGGCCACACCGGCATGGGAGCGCATTCCCACGCCTACCAGCGAAATTTTGACTATCGCTTTATCCCCACTCACTTCCCGCGCATTCAGGGCGCCGGCGGTTTCTTTCAGAGTCGCCATCGCCTTGTCATAGTCGTTGCGGTGAACGGTAAAAGTGAAATCCGTAGTCGAATCAGCAGCAACATTCTGAATAATCATATCGATCTCGATATTGGCCTCGCCGATAGCGCCCAGAATCGCATACGCCGTACCCGGCTCGTCCGGCACACCCAGAATTGTCAGCTTAGCTTCATCCCGATTAAAGGCGATGCCGGAAATAACAGCCCGTTCCATTTCTTCATCATCCTCAAAGGTTATCAGAGTGCCCGGTCCTTCGGTAAAAGAAGACAGTACGCGCAATCTAACATTGTATTTACCGGCAAATTCCACCGCACGAATTTGCAGCACCTTTGAACCCAGACTGGCCATCTCCAGCATTTCCTCAAAGGTGATCCTGTCCAGTCGCCGGGCATCGGACACCACGCGTGGATCCGTGGTATAGACACCCTCCACATCGGTGTAAATCCGGCATTCGTCCGCCTTCAACGCTGCCGCCAGCGCCACCGCGGTGGTATCAGACCCCCCCCGGCCCAAGGTGGTGATATTACCCTGTTCATCTCGGCCCTGGAATCCGGCCACTACCACTACGCGTCCCGCACCCAGATCCTCCTGCATACGCGACTCGTCGATATCCAAAATCCGCGCCCGGGTATGGGAATTATCCGTGAGAATACGCACCTGCGAGCCGGTATAGGAACGCGCCGGATAGCCCCGGCTGTTTAGCGCTATGCTCAGCAGGGCAATAGTGACCTGCTCACCGGTGGACACCAGAACATCGTATTCGCGTGGTTCCGAGGTCTCCGTGATCTGGTTTGCCATGCCAATCAGGCGGTTGGTTTCACCGCTCATGGCCGACACCACCACCACCACATCATGACCGGCATCCCGCACGGCAATCACTTTTTCCGCAACATCTTTGATCTTCTCGATGGTTCCCAGCGAGGTACCACCATACTTCTGGACAATCAGAGCCATTACGCTTTTGTTGCACTCAAAAGGGGCAAATTAAACACTACTTTGACGCAGATTGAAAGCAAAATGCGTTATAAATCACCAAGTCGTTCAATACCTCAACAACCCTGATCTCAGAGGTTCAACCTGGATTCAATCCAGCTATTCACTGCCGCCAGTGCCATGTCCAGGTTTTCCGGCTGATTACCGCCCGCCTGGGCCATATCCGGTCGGCCACCGCCCCGTCCACCGATCTTTTCCGCGACCACATTAACCAGCTCACCGGCTTTGATGCGATCGGTGCAATCCTTGCTCACACCGGCTATCAGACTGACTTTGCCCCCTTTCACGGTGGAAAGCACGATCGCAGCGGACCCCATTTTCTGTTTCAGTTGATCCACCGTGTCACGCAGAACTTTTAGATCTGCGCCATCCAGTTTTGCCGCCAGCACCTTGATGCCGCCGATTTCGGTTGCCTGCTGAACCAGATCGTCCCCCCGTGAACTGGCCAGCTTACCTTTCAGTTGTTCCAGTTCTTTTTCCGCCGTGCGATTTCTTTCGAGTAACTGTTGCACCTTGTCTCTAAGGGTTTCAGGCGTACTCTTAAGCAACGCGGCAAGCTCGGTAAGCAAGTTTTCATGTTCGGTAACCCGTTCCAGGGCAGCCGAACCGCTCACCGCCTCGATGCGTCGAACACCGGCTGCAACGCCGGTTTCTGAAAGAATTTTGAACAGGCCAATATCACCAGTACGATAAACATGGGTGCCGCCACAAAGCTCTACCGAGAAATCGCCCATACTCAGCACCCGCACCTGGTTCTCATATTTCTCACCGAACAGGGCCATGGCACCGCTGCTTTTAGCGGCATCCTGATCCATGATGCGCGTCACCACCTCGTGATTATGGCGAATGTGCTGGTTGACCAGCGTCTCGATCCGGCCTAACTCTTCCGGGCTGATAGGCTCAAAGTGGGAAAAATCAAAACGCAGACGATCATCCGTGACCTGCGATCCTTTCTGGCTAACATGCTCACCCAACAACTCACGTAGCGCTGCGTGCAGCAGATGGGTAGCCGAGTGATGACATGCGATAGCCTGACGGCGCTGGCTATCCACCTGCGCCCTGACCTTGTCTCCTGTCGCCAGAGATCCTTTCAGCATGCGTCCAATATGCACAAACACCTTGCCCTGCTTCTGCGTATTCTGTACTTCAAATTCGGCCGTATCACTGACGATATGACCCGTATCCCCGACCTGTCCACCAGACTCTGCATAAAAGGGAGACTGATCCAATACCAGCATGCCTTCCTGCTCGGCTTCCAACCGCTCGCAGGGCTTGCCCTCCACTAACAACTCACGGATCACGGCCGAATCGCTGAGTTGCTCATAGCCGCTGAATTCTGTCTTGCCTTCCAGTTTCAGACCTTCAGCATAATCAATGGCAAAGCTATGGGCGGAACGCGCCCGTTCACGTTGCGCCGTCATCGCCTTCTCAAAACCCGCCGTGTCCAATTCGAGATTCTGTTCACGCGCAATATCCGCTGTGAGATCAACCGGAAAACCGTAGGTGTCATAGAGTTTGAAAACCGTCTCGCCGGGAATAATGCGCCCGGATAATTCACTGATCACATTTTCGAGAATCGTCATCCCCTGATCCAGGGTTTCGGCAAATCGTTCTTCTTCCTGTTTCAGTATTCGCTCAACCAGCGTCTGCGCTTTTGCCAACTCGGGATAAGCCTCACCCATTTCCGTCACCAGCGCGCCCACCAGTTTGTAGAAAAAAGGATCGCGCACGCCCAGCTTATGACCGTGGCGCACTGCACGGCGGATTATACGGCGCAGGACATACCCGCGGCCTTCATTGGACGGGATGACGCCATCGACGATCAGGAAACTACAGGAACGAATATGATCGGCAATGACTTTCAGCGAGTTATTGTCTTTGTCCTGAGAACCGCTGACTGCCATTACCGCCGCAATCAAATGCTGGAACAGGTCGATGTCATAGTTACTGTGTCCGCCCTGCAGGATAGCCGCCAGCCGCTCCAGCCCCATGCCGGTATCGACTGAAGGTTTGGGTAGTGGATGCAATACGCCATCGCGGTCGCGGTCGTACTGCATGAAGACCAGATTCCAGATCTCGATATAACGATCACCGTCTTCATCGGGACTGCCGGGCGGACCACCGGGAATGTCTTCGCCATGATCATAGAAAATTTCAGAACAGGGGCCGCAGGGACCCGTGTCGCCCATGGACCAGAAATTATCCTTCGCACCGATGCGTCTGAAATGAGCCGGATCGATCTGCATTTCTTTTAACCAGATATCCGCAGCCTCATCGTCTTCTTCGTAGATGGTGACCCAGAGTTTCTCCACTGGCAGGCCCAGGGTCAGGGTTAGAAATTCCCACGCGAACCGGATTGCTTCACGCTTGAAATAATCACCAAAGCTGAAGTTGCCCAACATCTCGAAGAAGGTATGGTGACGTGCCGTGTAACCGACGTTTTCGAGATCATTATGCTTGCCACCAGCACGCACACAACGCTGGGCGCTGACAGCGCGCACATAAGCGCGGGGTTCTCTGCCCAGAAAAACATCCTTGAACGGCACCATCCCCGCATTGGTAAACAGCAGGGTTGGATCATCAACCGGTACCAATGAACCGGAAGGCACGACTTCATGACCACGTTCCCTGAAATATTCAAGAAAAGCGGTTCTAAGTTCTGCACTGGTTTTCATAGATTTTTACACTTCAATAAAACTAAAAACACAGGGTCGAGCAGAGCACCACAGGCACTTTCTTCGGTCACCCACACAGAATATCAGTCCGGGCTGCTGGACTTCATTTTATTCGGCCCAGCCTACAGGGCCATTCATTTTTTGATTAGTATTAATCGTTGCATAAGTATTTGCATCATAACCCCCTCGCCCTCCGGGAGAGGG
>CAZQVV010000169.1:0-4536 GCA_964596835.1 uncultured Thiohalophilus sp.
GTCCTGAGTGCATCGAAGGGTCGAGCCATGAGCGTGGAAATGCTGTGAATAGAGTGCTTCATCTATTTGTCCTTCGACAAGCTTCCTTCGACAAGCTCAGGACGAACGGCAATTCCTTAAAGTGTACTGGTATTTGGAACAGCTATTTAGCCTGACCCGTTAGCCAAACAAAGTGCACAGCTTCTGAACGAACAACCTTAACAACAGAAACTATTCTTCGACTTCAACGACTTTGCGGCCCCGATAGAAGCCATCGGCGCTAACGTGATGGCGCAAATGACTTTCACCTGTCGTGGGTTCAATAGACACCGCACGGCCTGTCAGCGCATCGTGTGAGCGACGCATTCCACGCCTGGATGGAGTTTTACGATTCTTTTGTACTGCCATGATAATTCCTCATTCACTTTAAATATTGCCGGATCCCGGAAAGCCTCCAGCCTTTACTCAGATTTCTTCAGTCCGGCCAGAGCGCTGAAGGGGTTTTCCCGTTCCTGTGGCCGGGGACTTTCGCTATTAAGCGATTCATGCCGGAGCGAACATTCATTCTCGACGTGCCGGGGGATCTGCGGCAACGCCAACATGATTTCGTCCTCCAGCAGCACCTGCAAATTTATCTGCCCACCTTCGACTCGAACCGGCTCCAGCTCGCTCGGAATTCGCTCTAATTCAGCAGCGTTACGGGCAAAACCCAGGGCCAGTGACGTATCAACATCAAGATACATGGGCTCAAGACAACGCTGGCAAACCAGATCCAGACCCACCTGTAATCGGCCCAGCAGACTGGACACGCCCAGTACATCCACGGCAAATGCCAGGTTGACCGTTATCATCCCCGCTGACTGGTACAGCATGGCAGACAATCGTTTCATCTGCGTCAGGGGCAGCCTCGACTCCAGCTCGATGGCATCATGTGCAAAACGAAAAGGATCAATTCGAAACGGGAGCCGCTGACACTCTTTTACCATAACCTGCGGATTTTATAGAGGTGCAGTGGCAGTGTCAAAAATTCCTTGAGAATCCACCTGTTCCATCGTTATATCGTATTTCAATCGGATCCGGCTTGACAGCCTGCTTAGATTTACTTAAACCTGAACGCACAGATTCTGTCACCATAACGTGATTTTACAGAGAAAGGCTGCTTCGCAACACCATAAATAATGATAAAAAAGATTCTCATTGCCAACCGGGGTGAAATTGCCGTGCGCATCGTCCGCGCCTGTGCCGAAATGGGCATTAAATCGGTGGCGGTATATGCTGAAGCCGATCGTTACGCCCTGCACGTCAAAAAGGCGGATGAAGCCTACAGCCTGGGGCCCGACACGGTGGCCGGCTATCTCAATGCACACCGGTTGGTCAACCTTGCCGTGGCCGCGGGCTGTGACGCCCTGCATCCCGGCTACGGCTTTCTCTCGGAAAACCCGGAACTGGCCGAGATCTGCGACCGCCGCAATATCCGCTTCATCGGCCCTTCAGCCGAAGTAATTCGCCGCATGGGTGACAAAACCGAGGCCCGTCAGGCCATGCGCCAGGCTGGGGTGCCGGTAACGCCCGGCAGTGACGGCAATCTTGCCAATTTGGACGAGGCTCTGCGACTGGCCGAGAAAATGGGCTACCCGGTCATGCTCAAAGCCACCTGCGGCGGCGGTGGCCGTGGCATCCGCTGCTGTCAGAACCGCGATGAACTCAGCCGTGCCTTTGACCGGGTGATATCCGAGGCGCAGAAAGCCTTTGGCCGGGCCGAGGTGTTTCTGGAAAAATATATCGCCAATCCTCGCCACATCGAGGTACAGATCCTGGCCGATCAACACGGCAACGTGATTCATCTGTTTGAACGCGACTGTTCGATCCAGCGCCGCCACCAGAAACTACTGGAAATCGCACCCTCACCACAACTCACCGACGCACAGCGTGAGTATATCGGCGATCTCGCCGTGCGCACCGCTAAAGCGGTGAACTATACCAATGCTGGTACCGTTGAGTTTCTGCTCGATGCCGAGAATCATTTTTATTTTATGGAAATGAACACCCGTCTGCAGGTTGAGCATCCCGTCACGGAGACCATTACCGGTATCGACATCGTCCGGGAACAGATCCGAATCGCCGCAGGACTGCAATTAAACTACTCGCAAAGCGAGGTACAACGCCGCGGCTATGCCATGGAATTCCGCATCAACGCTGAAGATCCACAAAATGATTTCCTGCCCAGCTTCGGTCGCATCACCCGTTATTTCGCCACTGGCGGGCCGGGTGTGCGCACCGACGGCGCGATTTATACCGGCTATGAGATTCCGCCCTACTACGACTCCATGTGCGCCAAACTGATCGTCTGGGCGCTGGACTGGGATTTGCTTATCGAACGCGCCATTCGCGCCCTGCGTGACATCGGTGTGTATGGCATCAAGACCACGATTCCCTTTCATCTGGAAATTCTGAAATCCGCCGATTTCGCAACCGGCAAATTTGACACCGGCTTCATCAATGCTCACCCGGAACTGCTGAACTATTCACTCAAACGTTCCAGCCGCCAGGTTGCGACCGCGATCGCAGCAGCGATAGCGGCGAACATGGGGCTTTAGATAGGACTATATTTTAACGCAGAGGACGTTAAATAACGATTTTCGAATCTAAGGAAACAATACTCATGTCACCGATCAAAATTACCGAAACGGTTCTGCGCGATGCTCATCAGTCGCTTATTGCGACGCGTATGCGTATCGAAGACATGCTGCCCATCTGTGAGAAGCTGGACAAGGTGGGTTTCTGGTCGCTGGAAATGTGGGGTGGCGCGACCTTCGATGCCTGTATCCGTTTTCTAAAAGAAGATCCCTGGGAACGCTTACGCAAATTGCGGGAAGCTTTGCCCAATACCCAACTGCAAATGTTGTTGCGTGGTCAGAATCTGCTGGGCTACCGGCATTATTCCGATGATGTGGTACGCGCCTTTGTCGAACGCGTAGCGGATAACGGCATGGATATATTCCGCATCTTCGATGCCATGAACGATATTCGCAACTTGCGGGTTTCTATCGAGGCGGTGAAAAAAGCGGGTAAACATGCCCAGGGCGCCATCTGTTATACCACCTCCCCGGTACACACGCTTAAGCATTTTGTTGATCTGGCCAAAGAGATGGAATCGATGGGCTGCAATAGTATCGCCATCAAGGATATGGCCGGCTTACTGACTCCACAGGTGGCCGCCGAGCTGGTTCACTCACTGGTGGATACATTGACCGTCCCGCTGCATCTGCACTGCCATGCCACCGCCGGACTGGCCAGTATGTGTCAGTACCAGGCGGTTGAAAACGGTGTCAGTGGTATCGATACAGCCATCTCGGCTTTCTCCGGCGGTACGTCTCATCCGCCCACCGAGAGCATGGTCGCGGCATTCAAAGATACCGAATACGCCAGTGGTCTGGATTTGCCGCTGTTGCAGGAAATTGGATTTTATTTTTACGAAGTACGAAAAAAATATCATCAGTTTGAAAGTGAATACACCGGACTTGATACGCGGGTACAGGTCAACCAGGTTCCCGGCGGCATGATTTCCAACCTGTCCATCCAGCTCAAGGAACAGGGTGCTCTGCCGAAAATGAATGAAGTGTTGAAAGAAATTCCGCAGATCCGAAAGGAACTCGGCTACCCGCCCCTGGTCACCCCGACCTCACAGATAGTCGGGACCCAGGCGGTGCTGAATGTGCTCTCCGGTGAACGCTATAAAACCATCACAAACGAAGTTAAACTTTATCTTCAGGGCCGTTATGGCAAAGCACTGGGGAAAATAAGTCCACAGGTTCAACTCATGGCGATTGGCCATGAAACGCTTATCCAATGCCGTCCGGCGGATCTGCTTAAGCCTGAAATGAATAAACTGAAAAAGGAAATTGGCGCCGTCGCACATACCGATGAAGATATTTTAACCTACGCTATGTTTCCCGACATTGGCCGGGATTTTCTCGAACAGCGCAACAACAACAGTTTAATCCCCGAGGCCCTGGAACCCGCCGATGCCGAAATTTCCAAACGCAAGGCCGCAACCGAATTCAACATCACCATGCACGGCGAGACTTACCATATCAAAGTAACCGGTACCGGTTATTCGAAACAACATCAGCGCCCCTACTACCTTAGCGTTGATGGTATACCCGAAGAACTGACGCTGGAAGCGCTGGATGATGTTACTCTGGGCGATAATGGCGAACAAACACATCAGGCCACACGCACGCGTCCATGCGCCTCAAAACCGGGCCATGTAACAACCTCCATGCCCGGCACTATTGTCGAGGTACTGGTCAGTACAGGGGATCAGGTTAAAGCCGGCGATCCGGTACTGATTACCGAAGCCATGAAAATGGAAACCGAAGTACAGGCCCCCGTCAGCGGAGAAATAAAAACGATCCATGTCATCAAGGGGGAAAGCGTCACCCCGGATGAAGCACTCATTGAGATTGAATAAGCCTGGGATAATTTTCTAAATAGCTGTTCCAAATACCAGATCACAGTGTATGTTCCACGTTCGTGGTGAGTCCTTCGACAGGG
>CAZQVV010000170.1:0-4451 GCA_964596835.1 uncultured Thiohalophilus sp.
GCCCGTCGAAGGAAGCCCGTCGAAGGAAGCCCGTCGAAGGAAGCCCGTCGAAGGATAAACACACCGTTCATCCTGAGCCTGTCGAAGGAAGCCCGTCGAAGGATAAACACACCGTTCGTCCTGAGCTTGTCGAAGGAAGCCTGTCGAAGGATAAACACACCGTTCGTCCTGAGCTTGTCGAAGGAAGCCTGTCGAAGGATAAACAAATAAATAATTTAAACTTGTAACCAAGGAATATAACAATGAATGTAGTAATGATTGGCGCAGGCTACGTAGGCCTGGTATCGGGCGCATGTTTCGCCGAATTTGGCGCAAACGTCACCTGTGTAGACATAGCCCAGGACAAAATTGATAAACTCAATGCTGGTGGCATTCCCATTTACGAGCCTGGCCTGGATGAGCTGGTCAAACGCAACACCGATGCGGGACGGTTGAAATTCTCTATTGATCTTGGCCCCAACGTAAGCGAGGCGGACCTGGTGTTTATTGCCGTCGGCACCCCTACCCGTCACGGTGACGGACATGCTGATCTTAGCTATGTCTATGCAGCCGCTAAAGAAATCGCCACCCACTTAAACGGCTATACCGTCATTATTGATAAATCCACCGTTCCCGTTGGCACCGCCCGCCAGGTTAAACGCATTATCCAGGAAACGAATCCTGAGGCTGATTTCGATGTGGCCTCCAATCCGGAATTCCTACGTGAGGGTGCGGCCATCGGTGATTTCATGCGACCTGATCGCGTCGTGCTCGGCGTCGAAAGCGATCGCGCCAAAGTGCTATTGTCTGAGCTTTATCGACCCATTAACTTGATTGAAGCCCCGATCATGTTTACCGAACTGGAAAGCGCTGAACTGATCAAGTACGCCTCCAATGCTTTTCTGGCGACCAAGATCAGTTTCATCAATGAAATTTCCCAACTGTGCGAAGCGGTAGGCGCCGATGTGCAGGCCGTTGCCAAAGGCATGGGCATGGACGGGCGCATTGGTCGCAAGTTCCTGCATGCGGGTCCCGGCTATGGCGGCTCCTGTTTTCCCAAGGACACGCTCGCGCTGATCCGTATTGCCCAGGAGCACGGCGTCTCAACCCGCATTGTTGAAACCGTGGTCGAAGTTAACGCTGCACAAAAAGCCCGTATGGTACAAAAAATACGCACCGCGCTCGGCGGCAGCGAAGCGGGCAAAACCATCGCCGTACTGGGCTTAACATTCAAACCCGAAACCGACGACATGCGCGACTCCCCCGCATTGGCCATCCTGCCCGCCCTGATAGACAAGGGTGCCACCATACGCGCCCATGATCCCCAGGGAGTCGAAGAAGCCAAACCCCTGCTGCCGGATTCTACCCGCTATATTGATGATATCTACGAAACACTCGACGGCGCTGATGCGGTTGTCCTCATGACCGAGTGGAACGCCTATCGCGGACTGGATATGCGGGAAGTCAAAAAACGTATGAAAGGCAAGGCCTTCATTGATCTACGCAATGTCTACGAGCCGGAATCAATGAAAGAACAGGGTTTTGAGTACATCTGCATCGGTCGTAGCTGAGGGATGGCCTGTTTAGATCCTTGAAAAAGACATATTATTAAGTATACTTTTGTATATTCTTACAGATATGTTTAACGGTGCGTCATGACTGCCATTTCACTAAAACTCCCGGATGATCTGGCGCAGGAAAGCAAGTCTGTCGCGGATAAAATCGGCATAAGCAGAACCGAATTAATCCGCCAGGCGCTACGCCATGAGCTGGATGAAATCGAGGCCCGCCTTGAACGGGCCGCCATGGCCAGGGCGTTACAAACCATGCGTGATGATTCAGCCTACATTCAGGAAAGTGAAGCGGTGTATGAAAGCCTGACCGAATCATTACCAAACGAAGCCAAGAACTGGTGGCAGGGGTGAAATTTACACGGGGCGGTATCTATCTCGCCCGTCTCGACCCGGCAAAAGGCGCAGAAATCGGCAAGCTCCGGCCCGTCGTCTTACTCACGGATCAGGGCTTGCTTGATGTTAAATCTCTTTGGGTGTCATTCCCCGCTGCTTGCAGCGGAAAACGGTAGGATGGGTAGCGCAAGAAACGCGAAGTCCAGAGGGGAAACCCATCAATTGAAAATCCGCATAGAGCAAATTTTTTAACGTCGCATTGGGCGACAAAAGGAGGCGCCTGTGGTGGCTTGCTCTGCTCAGTGCCAACTGGGATACAACACCCTTCGGCAAGGGTGCTGAATAGTCCCTTTATTTGTAACTATTCAGCATAATTGTCAGGGAACCTGGTATGTAGGTTGGTGCTGAGCAACGCGAAGCCCAACAGGCACGTCCTTCGGTCGCCCAACAGGCGTGGTCTATCAGGTTGGGCTTCGCCATAAAGATCATGGCCCAGCGCCAACCTACATGTGTGACTCATTCTCTCAAATAACTTAGGCTGGACAATGGTTGGCGACCTTGCTCCAGTATGCTGAATAGTTACCTTTATTTTTACAGTAACGAAAAAGGAGAACCTGCACATATACATGTGCAACGTGAAAAACTACTCGCAAAATTCTGATTGCGGCCTGTCAGCCTGGCAGGGTCAAAACGATTTGCCTCTCACGAGTTACGAACCATACAGAAGCATCTAGAGGATAATAGAGAACAATTTCTGGAGGCCTGGAATGAGCACATTGGCAGTTGAAATACACCCTTTGGCACAAGATGTACATTTTACTGATGATATCATTGTATCATTTGTTGATGCTCGCAGACTGACGGTACCATTAATCTGGTTTCCTCGGTTAACTAATACCGGTAAAGAACAACTGGAGTACTTTGAGATTCTTGGCGATGGAGAAGGCATCCATTGGCCTCAAATTGATGAAGATATCAGCGTAGCAGGGTCATTGGCTGGCGCACATTAAATATTTTCCAGGGAGGAATCAGGCATGCATAGAGATTATTAGCAAGGGGCGGTCTGCAGGTTCGCCTTCTGCCCTTCGGGCACCATGAGGCGGGCAGATCACGAATGAAGCCGCGCCTTTTTTAAAAGCCCCCTAATGAGAGCGTTAGCTGTAAAAACGTCTTGACGTTATAACGCTATTCTTGTTCAAGCGAGGTACAGTAATATGAGCGAATTATCAAAAAGATCAACAGTTTACTTTGAAGCTGATGTCCACCAGGCGCTAAGAATCAGGGCAGCTACAACTCACCAATCAGTTTCTGAAGTAGTAAATGAGGCTGTACGTCTGGTACTGCGAGAAGATCAGGAAGATCTGAGCGCCTTTTCACAAAGAGCAAAAGAAACAACATTGAGCTATGAGGAACTATTAGAAGATCTAAAATCACATGGCAAATTATAGTCTTGCCTTTAAAAAATCAGTAGCTAAAAACCTTCGAAGCATTCCAAATAAAGATGTTAAACGCATATTAAAATGTATTGAACTTCTTTGTGAAAACCCAAGAGCGGATGGCTGCATTAAGCTTTCTGGGCAAGAACGATATAGAGTAAAGCAAGAAGCATACCGTATTGTTTATGAAATTCAAGAGACTGAACTTATTATTCTTGTAGTCAAAGTTGCACATCGTAGTATTGTTTATAAAAGCAGCCAATAAACTCATCCAGCGGGCCGCCAAAAGTGTCGCCCCTTTTGCAAAAAACGTAAAAGCCCCACCACTTTCATCACCCTCGTAAATTGGGTATAGGTGAGATATCCAGTATTGAGTTGGCTATTGGTTTGAGATGCCCTGTTATTCTAGACGTTATACGTGAAGGGAGGGTTAGTAATGATATCGGAGCTGAGCAATGAATATAGAGTCATCGCTTACCTTGTATACGAAGCGATGCTCATCATTGATGCGCCGAGACCAGTAGCCAGATAGAGCATGCTTTAGTGGTTCTGGTTTTCCGATACCTTCGCATGGAGAACGCCGCACATCTTTTATCAATAGGTTTATACGCTTTAGAATATTTTTGTCGGTTTTTTGCCAGTAAAGATAATCGTTCCATGCGTGCTCTGAGAATATGAGGTTCACTCGTCCAAATCCTTTTCGAGTCCTTTGCCTTCTTCAAGCTGAGAAAGGGATTCAAAGAGCCGTTTTACGTTTTTCGGGCTTCGTAGTAAGTAGGTGGTCTCCTCGAGAGATTCATAGTCCTCGAGAGAAAGCATTACAACGGCACCTTCACTTTTTCGTGTAATAACAATAGGTTCATGGTCTTCGCAGACTTTTTTCATAGTTTTCGCTAACGTGTTTCTAAGGGCGGTGTAGCTAAGTGCTTTCATGGCGATAAACCTCAATAACGTACATGTACAGAATAGTGTACGCAATAGATTCACGTATAACAAGTCGATCCAGAGGACAGCCAAAAGCGTCATGATTTTTGCAGAGCAAAAAATCACGCCTCTTTTGTCTGCCCCTGATCTTCGCGATAGAAATGCCCGGCATTATGCACAAAAACTCGGCATTTCCGTAGTAGGT
>CAZQVV010000171.1:0-4442 GCA_964596835.1 uncultured Thiohalophilus sp.
AAGGTTAATCTACACAATTTCTTTGGGTTTCAACTAGTTAAATGCTTATATTGGCGGAGAGGGAGGGATTCGAACCCTCGGAAGGCGCGAGCCTTCACTTGATTTCGAGTCAAGCCCATTCGGCCACTCTGGCACCTCTCCATGCGCGTGATTATAAGTCCTCTGATTAAAATATACAGATCCTTTTCCATTTTCGAGTCTGTAATCCCGAAACAGAAATAATATCAGCCACTTAGCAGTGAAATGTAAAGCAGAGCCACAGAAGCGGCTAGCACAAATTCAAGTCGAGTTCAAGCGACTAAAACACAAATTATAGATAACCTCGAATATTAGTGTGGTATAATTTACGTTGCCGTCGAACAAATTGTATCCATTAAATCTGTCAGCATGCTGATCGGGAAAAGAGTAGTCGGGGTTGTTTTCATGCATAAAAGATTCATAGCACTGACAGGCGGTATTATAATATCGCTGGCCTTGATTCTTAATATCTGTGCCCCTCGGCGTAACCTGCTTCAACAGGTTCAGCATGAGGGTGTACTGCGGGTACTGACCCGTAACTCACCCACGACCTATTTTAATGGCCCCTACGGCACCCGCGGCCTGGAACATGATCTGATCACGGCCTTTGCCGATCAAATCGGCGTGAAAGCCGATATTCGTAGTGAAGATAATCTGCAGAATATTCTGCAACAGGTCGAGTCAGGGCAAGTCCAAATCGCAGCGGCCGGTCTGACCGTGACCGAGCAACGTAAAAAGCGGGTGCGCTTCACCTCGCCCTATCAGTACGTCACTCAGCAGCTTCTTTACCGCACCGGTGCCGTGCGTCCCCACAACATCAGGGATCTGCTCAACGGTAACCTTGAGGTCATTGCCAACAGTAGCCATGTGGAACGCCTGAAAACGCTGAAACAGGACATTCCTGCACTGAAGTGGCGCGAGAACGCCACGGCCAGGAGTACGGAACTGCTCACCCTGGTGGCGGAACAACATATCGACTTTACCGTTGCCGACTCCAATGAAGCCGCCCTGCATCGTCGTTATCATCCCGAATTGCGGGTTGCTTTTGATATTTCTGATGCCCAGGGGCTGGCATGGGCGCTACGCGCCGGTAAGGATGACAGCCTCTATCGGGCTGCACAGAAATTTTTTAACTCGCTACGGAAGTCTGGCAAACTGGAACAGATGCTGGCTCAGTATTATGGTCATGTGCGCAGCTACAATCATGCCGGCACGCCCACCTATTTGCGCCATATCAAGCAGCGCATGCGCCGTTACCAACCTCTGTTTGAACGTGCCGCGCTGGACAATGACCTGGACTGGCGCCTACTCGCGGCAGTGTCCTATCAGGAATCCAACTGGAATCCGCGGGCCGTCTCACCCACCGGTGTGCGCGGCATGATGATGCTGACCCGCGTCACGGCCAGGCAATTAGGAATTAAAAAACGAACCGATCCCGCACAAAGTATTGAGGGCGGCGCCCGGTATATTAAAAGCCTGTATCAACGCTTCCCGGAAGTCGCGGAGCCGGATCGCACCTGGATGACCCTCGCGGCCTATAATGTGGGCTTCGGCCATGTCAAGGATGCCCGCGCGATCACCGCAGAACGTGGCGGTGATGAAAACAAGTGGATCGATGTCAAAGAAAGCCTGCCTCTTCTCAGAAAACGCAAGTGGTACAAAAAAACACGTTACGGGTATGCGCGCGGCCATGAACCCGTGCGCTATGTTGAAAATATTCGCAGTTATTACGACATCCTGCGCTGGCGCACAGAAAGATCCGTCCCTCCCATCCGAAATAAGCTGGCCTTTTCTTCACCGGCGTTGTAAACATCCCTGCCGCCCAGGGCAAACAACTTTCAGCCTGGATCCCAAACAATTATTTTTTTCGCCGCACTCTGAAAAAAGCGGTTAGTAACTGCCCACATTCCTCTGCCAGCACACCTTCCGTTATTTGCACACCGTGATTGTGCCGATCGCTGTTGAGAATATCGAAAACGCTCCCAGCCGCACCGGTTTTGGGATCCCGCGCGCCAAACACCACCCGGTGGATACGAGCGTGAACAATCGCCCCAGCACACATCACGCAGGGTTCAAGGGTGACATAGAGCGTGGTTTCCGGCAGACGGTAGTTTGCAACCGCACGGGCGGCCGCGCGTAACGCCCGGATTTCTGCATGACCGCTGGGATCATGTGTGCTGACGGGTCTATTCCAGCCCTCGCCAATGACCTCGTCATCGCGCACCAGCAGCGCCCCGACCGGCACTTCATTCTCAGCGTCTGCATGCCGCGCCAGCTCCAGCGCATGCTGCATGTAATGCAAGTCACGTGGTTCAGTCATGTCACTGCGTAGGTTGGTGCTGAGCAACGCGAAGCCCAACAACTTTTGGGCGATTGAAGGAAGTGCCTGTGGTGCTTCGTAAACCCCTGTTGGGCGACCGAAGGAAGTGCCTGTGGTGCTTCGCGTTCTCAGCCCAACCTACGATTTTATTCTGCCTGGCTACTTCCCGTTCGATTGTAAACGAGCCATGTAAAGCTCGTAATAGCGCGGGTTTTGAAGGGGATATAAGTGTCGATACCATGAAAAATACCATGTTCAAAATTTGTTGCTAATCGCCACTGATGCACCAACAGCCGGTACCTTTACGCAGCCTTCACCTTCACGGTTTTTCCAATCCGAGCCAGCATGTTGACCAGTCTGTCGATAGTGAACTTATCGATCTTGCCGCGCATCAGATCGCTGATTCTCGGTTGGTACACACCGAACACCTCTGCAGCTTTCCTCTGGCCAAGTCCTGCGTCCTCGATATATTGACGCAGTGCAATCATCAATTCTGAACGAATCTTCAGATTCTGCGCCATCGCCGGATGATCCTCCAGCGCCTCAAATACATTGCGATAGCCTTTTGAAATCGTCATTTTCGTTTCCTTAATCCGGATCTAAACAGCCCCGGCACCAGCGGTATTCATCGGCTTCCAGTCACTCAGCTGCAACCCGGCTGAACATTACTGAGCTCGAAACCCTTCCCTGCGTGCGCCTGCCGGAAAATGCTTGAGATCATCCAATGAGCTAGCTATAAAGCGCACGTCCTTCATATCCAGAATCATACTCAATTTTATACCTATATCAAGTTTTATATATTTTGATGCGCCGGTGGCCCGTCCTGACGCGAGGCAATGTGTTATTGAAAGAAAGACGAGGGGTTTGGGATGGCAGGTGATAGTGATTGTCAGACTAGCGGCAAAAATGTTACTGTAAGATGGGGGGTTGTGTGAGTTCTATTGCTTTAGGAGTATTCACTCTCTCTTTCAACCTGTAAATATCCTTGTTTTTACAGGCATTGTGCATTCCGATGGTAGTAACAGTGTGTAATTACACTATATTATTAATCGTTGCATAAGTATTTGCATCATAGCCCCATCTCCTTCTGGAGAGGGTTGAGGAGAGGGGATAAAATATATGCCAATACTTATATGTAACGATGAATATCCAATCAACAATAAGCTTCGAGGACTGAACAAATGAAAAAAAAATATTCTATAGTTTTTATTTCAGCGCTTTGTATGATACTGGCTGGATGTAATCTAAATGACCTACTCGTAAAACCGGGCAAACAACCTGAAAGAATATTGGCGCCTACCAGTGCAGATGTTTCACCTAACATGGATTTCAATAAAATCCGCTCTGTTGCTGTTTTCCCTCTTTTCCCGGGTAGCGGTGTTATCGGCAATGGGTTACAAAGCTACGAAGATCCTAGCTTTGCGGAATCTGTTGTACAGGCTCTCTCTGCCGAGCTGACCGCAAAACAATCACAATGGAAGATCCGCCCACCAGGGGACGTCCTCAATACAATCAACAAAAAATCACTGGGACGTGGATATAAAAATCTGCAGGCAGACTACAACACCAGCAGTGGGCAACTGGCCACGTTTACCTCACAAACCCAACGATTCTTAAAATCTTTAGCCTCTGCAATGAAAGTTGATGCATTTATTTTCGGTAACTATAAAGTGGCTTCGAGGTCAATGATGGTGAAAAATGCATTTGGGCTGGTGACTCAACAAAATATCACGTTAACCAATGTCAACATTGCTTTATACTACGTTAAAGGTAAATCAATCTGGTGGCGGGCTACCAGCGATCTGCAAGGTAAGAGCAGCGCTGCAGTAGCAAGCAATGTTGCAAAATCTCTAGCATCTCATGTTGGCAAAGGCACATTGCGTCAATTATAGTCAACACGGATAACGATGACGCTTGCTCTTGGGTATTTACACTCTCAGTTGTAACCTAAGGGTTTACTAATAGCAACAAGAAAGCCGGAACAATGTTCCGGCTTTTTTGTTGCAACTACGGATTAATAACTGGGGTCAGTTACAAATTAAATGCTATCGACAATGTAACTATTCAGCATAATTGTCAGGGAACCTGGTATGTAGGTTGGCGC
>CAZQVV010000172.1:0-4412 GCA_964596835.1 uncultured Thiohalophilus sp.
TCCTTCGACAAGCTTCCTTCGACAAGCTCAGGACGAACGGTAGCGTTTAAAGTGTACTGGTATTTGAAACGCTTATTTAGATTTTTTTTCAACTCGATTTAGGTAAAAAAGCGTCTCTGGCAGTGAAACTTATATTTTAGTAGAAAAGGTTAGCACCCTTTGCATGCGGCATTGCAACGACGAGCTTCTTCAGGCTCTATGCACGGTTACCTGCTGCGTTTCGTTATGCAAAATTTCAAAGGCTCGTTCCACATCACAGCGTTCACTATGAACGATCAATAGAAACTGTTCTGTCCTGATGGCCTGTTCGTATTGATTAATGCTGTCTCTGGGAATGCCCATATTATAAAACGCAGCCCCGAACACACTAAAACCACCCCCGATAGCAACACCTTCGAGACCACGTCCCAACGAAGCCACAATGGAACCCACCGCCGTCAACGGCCCAAAGTCAGGCACCCAAAAAAACGCGGCATCCGACAACAGGCCTAACAAGCCACTCCAGAAAGCGTCTTCAAGTCCCCGGTAGCGAATGCGGCCACCCAGATTGTAAAAACCGATTGGATGCCCTTCACCGTGATAGCCCCTGCCGACAACCGACACCTGACGCAGATCAACATCCGCCTTTCGTAGATCTACCAGCGCCCACTCCGTAGCCTGCTGGGTTGAGTAAATCGAAACACAACTGTTTTTCTTGCTCATCGCATTGTTCGCAATAGTCACAACTCTGCCCGGGTCATACTCCGGTTTCAGTAATTTAAGGAAACCCCGATTAATTCCGCCGTTCCTGGTGAACCCTTCGGCTTCGCTCAGGAGAGTCCTGCCGAACTATGAATGGCAACTATCGTAAAATCATACTGTTATATATTTTGCCCTTCGACAAGCTCAGGGCAAACGGAATCAATCTCTTTCAGGGTGTCATTCCCCGCTGCTTGCAGCGAAAAACAGTAGGATGGGTAGAGCGAAGCGAAACCCATCAGCACGTTACCGATTAATACCCCGCAGCTTGCTGCGGGGTAGTTTATTTCAGAGATTCCTTAAGGATCAAATATGATGAGGTATAAGGCGGGAGATGGCTGTCACCCAGGTGACAGACACCGAGGCTTGTCAGCGATGGACGGTGAATCTGTACGGCGGGTTCCCGTTCAGGAAACCTTGTCTTGCTGTTTCACCTGAGGCATCGCTTCCCCCGCATACTGTTGCAGGATTTCCAGATCAGCGACTTCGGTGCGAAACTTATGCTTATGCAGAAGGCCTTGCTTTCGCCAGTATTGAAGATGCCGGTTAACGACCTGGCGCACTGAACCTACCATGCGCGCCAAGGCCTCATCGTGCAGATCGTTAATCAATTTCAGATGATACCGGCCACCCGCAGACTGTGGGTGGTGCGGCAGAATATGACGTAGTATCAGGCGGGCCAACCGTGTCATGGTATCGTAGAGGGCAAGATCGGTAGCCAAATCTTCCATTTGACGCATCTGCCTGCCCAGGTAAGGCAGGAAATTGCGGTTGAATTCATGATGCCGGTCGATCCAGGCGCGGGCATCCGGTATCGGCACTGAAATCAGGATAACATCATCCAGGGCTACGGGGGCTATTTCGTGCGGCTGACGGTTAAGCAGGGTCGCGATATCGATGCCATCGCCTGGACCCAGTAAGAACAGCGTGATGCTTCTGCCGGTTTCCGGATTGATCCGCATCACTTCGAGACGCCCTTCGATCAACAGGTAAAAACGCTCCTGGAATATGATCGGATCTAACTGCAGTCCACGACGCCAGGTGTCGCGTCGGAACAGCGACAACATGTCATCGAGCAACTCATCCGCCAGTCCTGAAAACAGAGGAGAGTGGGTTAATATATGTTTACAGTGATGGTAATAAACAGGATCCCGTTTCATACAACCGTTCCTCCTGGATCTTTGTAAAACACATGGAACCTGGTCATCGAAATTCGATAAAACCGAATGAGCAGGGGTACTTGATAAAGGAAAACCACGCTACCAAATTAGCCCGGTAAATGAAACATGTATATTTTAGGATCTACTCAATGTATTGAGTCATATCAATATCCATCAACTTAAAGACAAAAACACCGGAAAACAGCCTGCGTCGGACTGGTGCCCGTTTTTTGTGCAGATTAAGAACCCACGTATGCTAGAGTGTTAATCAACAACAAACCTCAGCGGTGTAAGCGCAATTAATCGAAAAAATAAAAATTCAGCCCTAAATAATGAAAAGCTCACACTCAAGGAAGTAATTGCCATGGGTATCGGCGGCATGGTCGGTGGCGGTATTTTTTCAGTCCTGGGTCTGGCCATTACGCAGGCTGGACACGCCGCGCCGTTTGCCTTTGCCCTGGGTGGTTGCATCGCCCTGTTGACGGGGCTTTCCTATGCGCGCCTGGGGCTTGTGTTCCAGTCCAGCGGCGGCAGTTTTACCTTTCTGGAACACGCATTTTCCAGCCCTAACATTGCGGCCATGGGCGGCTGGCTATTGCTGGTCGGTTATGTCAGCACCATGGCCCTGTATGCCTATACCTTCGGTGTTTATGGCAGTGCCATGCTGGGGAATGACGGTTCCAATCTTGTCATGCACCACCTGCTGGAATCACTCATACTGCTCACCTTTCTCGGAATAAACCTTTACGGCATCAAGGCCAGCGGCACCAGCGAATTGTTGATTGTAACCGTCAAGATGATCATTCTATTTCTGTTCGCGCTGATCGGCCTGTTTTATGTCAAGACCGATCACCTGCTGCCGGTATTTAACCAGGGTTATACCGGCGTGATTATGGGTGCCGCACTGATATTCGTCGCCTATGAAGGTTTTGAATTAATTCCTAACGCGATTAATGAAATGGAGAACCCGCAGCGCAATCTGAAACCGGCCATTGTCTGGTCTATTGCGATTACGATTGCTATCTATGTGCTGGTTTCTATTGTTGCGGTAGGAAATCTATTGCCGAAAGAAATTATCCAGTATAAAGAATATGCCCTGGCGGTCGCGGCCAAACCCTTTTTGGGACAGGCAGGCTTCCTTTTAATCGGTCTGGCCGCACTGTTTTCTACTGCCTCGGCAATCAATGCCACGTTGTTTGGCACCGCTCGCCTTGGCATGGTCATGGCAACGGATAAGGCCTTACCCTCTGCTTTCGGTTTCAGGAGAAAACAAAATAACATCCCCTGGGTCAGCCTGATTGTCATAACTGGTGTCACTATTATCTTTGTCAACCTCACCAATCTGACCATCATCTCATCGTTTGCCAGTTCGACCTTTTTACTGCTCTTCGCATTGATCAACCTGTCTGCCTGTCGTCTACGTCAGAAAATTGGCGGCAAGGTATGGCTTCCCATAAGCGGCCTGCTGCTCTCACTGGCTTCCTGGGCAGTGTTGGTATTTTACCTTTGGCAAACTAATCCCCATGGTCTGTACTGGATCGGTCTTATTTATTTAACCGTTATCACAGCAGAACTGGTTTTCAGCCAACGTTGCCTGTTCCGAAGAAATCGTTAAATGTTTTTGACGGCTCACCCCCTGAGTTCTTTTCGTAATGGTGATAGTTCATACCGGGTTAACGAAGAGCAAACACCACTATTGCGGAGTTCGGACTATCGGTTTATAGCACGTTCATAGGGTATTGATATTCTGATGGCTGTTTCAGATAGCGCGTCTGCTCTCCGTTCACATAGCCTGTTAATGTTCAATAGGCATGACAATAACCGAATCCGCCCCCGCCGTTCCCAGGCGCATAGCGCAATGGTCGGCCTGATCCGGGTCGCAGTGCAGGATGACGATATAGTGGTCTGTTTCGATTGCAGAATGGATCTGTTCAATAGCCGATGTGGGTATCCCAATCCTGTGCAGCGCGCTGGCCAATTGAGTCAGGGCTGCGGCGCCTGCCATGACGCTCCCCGTGGTGGCTGCGGCGGCGATAGCCCCACCCAGTGCTTCCACTACCGGACCGGCCGCGAGCAGCGGCCCAATCCCCGGCAACACAAAAAGTCCGGTTGCTCCAGCCAGCATACCCCATAATGCTCCCCAGACGACGCCATGCTTGCCCCAGGCCTTTACCCGTTCTTTCGTATTAGTATACGCCAGCCCCAACATATCATCCCCCGTACCACCAGCTTTGCGTAGCAAGGAAAGCCGATCTGCGGGAAATTCCTCCTTGATCAACTTTTCAATGGTTTTCAGCGCCTTTTCCTCGATGCTATAAATCCCAATCGCCAGCACCATGCGAGCATTTTTGTACCGGTTATCCATCTGTTGTTCGTTTATCATGGGAGAAGACCTTTTCCTTATAAACTTGTTAGGCCACTAAATAGGCGCTCCAAATAGCAGATCGCTGGTGAATTCCGTTCGTGGTGAGTCCCTTCGACAGGCTTCCTTCGACAGGCTTCCTTCGACAGGCT
>CAZQVV010000173.1:0-4262 GCA_964596835.1 uncultured Thiohalophilus sp.
GGCTTCCTTCGACAGGCTCAGGACGAACGGTCATGCCTAAAATGGTCGCTCGCTTGCAAAACCGTTTCAGCCTTTGCGGATTTTCCACTGAAAAACTCCACCATTGTTATTGCACTCGAACACATCATCCCCCCCCGATTCACACATCGCCATAATCGACTCACCCGATGAAGGATTGTCAAACAACAGGGTAAGCACTTCGCCCTGCTCGATCTTAGCCAGTACTTTTTTGGTATACATCTGGGGGTGTGGACAAACATAACCCGTCACATCCAGCCTGTAGTCTCCCTCCGCAACTTTATTGAACTTAACAGCCATATGATCCCTCGCTCCTTTTTTTGATTAGCGCCAATTTCAAACCGGATAAACCCGTTCAGATACCCAAGTCTTCGCGCGATGCGCGCCAGTCCAGCCATCGGCTGAACAGCTTTACAGCAAGGTAAGCGCCCACCACCATACCGGCCAGGAATACCCAGCCTGAAGGATCGCCGTTGGTAACCGCGGCGAAAAACGCACCGATATTACAACCCAGGCCGATGCGCGCACCCAGCCCCATGAGTGCCCCTCCCCCCACGGCAAAGAGAGCGGTCTCCAGGCTCGGGACTTTCCATTTGAACTCACGCCGCATCAGAGCCATGCTGGCGGCGCCCAGAATAATGCCAATCGACATCCACCCAGGTGCGTTGAATAACGGGTTGGGCAGGCCGTTTTCCAGGCCATAGAAAATATTATTCATATCATGCATGCCCAACTTATGCAGCACCCAGCCACCCCACTGCGCCTCCTGCGTGGTGATGTACCAGTAGCCAGGATCAAATACGGTGTTCTGGATAGACAAACCCGCTGTATGACCCATCTTGGCCAACAACTCACCGAAGTTGAAAATTCCATAATGATTGCGCAATGCGCCAATGACCCACATATGCAGGCCGGCAAAAATACCTAATCCCAGGCCGGCGATCGCGGTATTACGCGACGCAGTAAGCATCGACCAGACGCCGTGAAGATGCTCAGTGACAGTCGGTTTAGCCACTTTCTTACGCCGCAAATAACCCTTACGGTAATAAACCGCATACAAAAATATTAATATCAGTAACGCTGGCAGAATCGCACAAAGCAGGGCATCGCCAATAAAGGCACCACTGGCAACACCATGGAAGCCAAGCATCTTGTCCAGGGTGCTGCTCTTCAAATCCCAGATATAACCGGCCATAAACTGATCAAACCAGCCATCCGTTACGCTCAACGTTGCAGGCATGTGTTTACTCAGGGCCGATGCCGTCCAGGCAGCCGGGACCAGCTTGTTGAACCAGCCGCCCTGGGTAACGTAAAAAACCTGGGAAAAAGAAATAGACAAGATCACCAGCATCGAGCCGATATTGCCCTCACCGCATTTATACAAAGAACCAGAGGCGCAACCACCCGCGAAAACCATCCCGAAGCCAAACACCGCGCCACCGATTAAACCATGCCAACCGATGGGACTAGGGAAGTAAGTACTGACACCCATCACTTTGACTACGGCAGCGCTCAGTGAAAAGAGGGCAACCGCAATCAGCACACCCACGGCCATGCGCGGCACGCCAACCGCAAACAAATCGCGCACCGCAGACGCCATACAGAAACGCCCATACTGCAAGAGGACACCATAAGCAAAGCCAAACCACAGGTAGACGAGCAAATATATCCAACGCGTATCCACGTCAAGCGCCATGGCTGAACCGATGGTAATCAGCGCCAGGATCGTCAATGCATAAAGATTACCTTTTCGCGCAAACCAGGCAAGCTCGCTATCGGTTGAATTATTAACCACGACCCCTTCCAACTCTTTGGACATCTACCGTCTCCCAATCCTAATAAATAACAATCGTCACACTGGCACGGATAGTTGCGCTCAGTCACCCGTGTCATCGATACCTTTACGCAAATAAATACTCCAGTAATCCGTCTCCTTAACCGTAATCAGGTGAGTGCTGCCCAGGGTCAAGGTCATGGCGGGTATCGCCTCAATAGAACTCGGATTATCTATCAGCAATTCCACCACCTCGCCATCCGGCATCCGCTCAAGCGCCTTCATGGTAAGAAGCTGCGGCCGTGGGCAAACCGCCCCGCGGCAGTCAATAGCCACATGCACCTGAATCGGCCCGAGTTCACACACGTCCACGATTCGCCCGGCACAACTTTTCACCGCCGAGCGCGGCTTAATCTTCTTACCGAATAACCACATCATGCTTCCCTCGGGTCACCGCGGCATAGGCACACTGCGAACACGCTGACCACAAACGTCTCGCACAACCAACCGATGACGCGTTATGACCTCCTCGCACCACGGTCGAATAGACTGCGATCCAGGGTCCTGCAAAATTGCTCGCACAAAAGCATAAGCACCAACTATGCCAACACATAATATTTAGTAATAACAACAAGATAAGAAATAAATCCTGGTAGTCCGGTAACTCGAAATGCAACCAACCGATAGTTCCAACGCATTTTGCCGGATTTTGCAATCCAGGCATTACCGGTCTCATGATGGGTTCATTTCGAGTAGGCTAGCGGCCAATACAGCCGCGCCCTGGCCATTGTAGGATACGGGTTAACCCTGCCTGATGCACGATCGCCGGGCGGGTGAGGCTTAGGGGTTTATACTGACGCAGAAATGGAGCGTCTCAAAATACTACTCAATGACGCAAATCTGATGCGAGGAGTTTAAGGGGTCAGTTTAAGGGGTCGGAGTGATTTATTTTAAATCACTCCGACCCCTTAAAAGTCTCTCAGCTTTCCTGTGCTATCAGCATCTGGATATCACGCCAGGATAGCAGGCGCGCGTCGGTACGCTGTTGGGTTTCTTCGCCACCATAGACAAGTTGCTGGGTGATGTTACGTACAGGTGTTTTTTGTTTCAGACTTGCGAAGGTGTTCAGGTTTTTGAAAAATCTGGAATTGACCGTAGAAGAAGATTTTACTTCTATAGCATCAAGTTGTTCACCACGATCGATGATCAAATCAATTTCTAGTCCACGTGTTTCTCTATAATGATATAAGTCGGGTTGTTCTCCATTGTGAACGCGTGCTTTATAGGCTTCTGCGGCTACCCAGCTTTCAAAAATGGCACCTCTCTGCGGATGATGGCGAAGCTGTTCCGGTTCTCTAATGCCGAGCAGATAACAGACCAGCCCGGAATCAAGAAAATGCAGTTTGGGTGCCTTGATCACCTGTTTCCTTACATTGGTGTGCCACGCCGGTACTTGTTGAATAATATAGCTGGTTTCCAGGATGGATAACCAGGCACGAATGGTGTTATGACTAATGCCTACATCATTACCTAATGATGACAGATTGATTTCCTGTGCTGTGCGACCGGCACAAAGTTTAAGGAAGCCTGAAAAATGCGTCAGGTCGCTTACATTGATGACCTGACGGACGTCGCGCTGGATATAGGTTGCTACATAGTCGGCCAGCCATTGCTGTGGAGGAATGTTCTGGTCGTAAATTCTGGGGTAGGCGCCTTGCCATAATGTAGTAAATAGTTCGTCAGGGGCATTTGGAAAAGCGACCAATTCTTCCAGATCGGGGGCTAATAATACGAGTATGCCGCAACGCCCGGCCAGTGATTGTGAGATTGACTGTGATAATCCAAAGTGCTGTGAGCCGGTGAGTATGAATCGTCCTGGCTCTGGTCGATCATCCACATCGCTCTGCATGTAATTGAGCAATTCCGGGACATGCTGAATTTCGTCGATAATGGCGCCTTCTGAATATTCCACAAGGAAACCTCGGGGATCATTCTGCGCGTAATCTCTAGTATCTATAGCTTCCAACGAGACGTAGGCTTTGTCTGGAAATGCTGCTCGGCACAGGGTGGTTTTGCCGGACTGGCGCGGACCAGTAATGACCACAACGGGATAATATGTCGCCAGTTCATGAATTTTTGTGGCGAGTTTACGCGGTATCATAAGTCGAGTATGGGACGATGCGCATGGGTTGTCAATGCCACTTACAATTCATGCGTATTATCCAGCTAATAATGCTGCATGGCTGGTGAGTTTAAGGGGTCGGAGCATCCGTTTGTCGGCTATGCGATGCCCCATGAAGGCTATCAATTGATCCTGAGCTACATTAACCTTTTATATCGGCTTCGACCATATAGTGCACGGGGTGGTTTTCGACGCTTTCGCTTAATGCGCGTAGTGCATCATGGCAACTGCGTTTCGGCCTAAACCCGTAGGAGTCATTGATAAAGTCTTGCTCATAAATCGCTTGAA
>CAZQVV010000174.1:0-4217 GCA_964596835.1 uncultured Thiohalophilus sp.
TGCTCTGCTCAGTGCCAACCGGTATACAACACCCTTCGGCAATGGTGCTGAATAGATACGAAATGGGGAGAAAAATCATCTATGATGATTTAAAGCACATTCCTGAAACATATTAACCTCTGCAGCTCCGCGTCTTTGCACCCAAACTACGGGCATTTCACGTCCTCTGCGTTATTTTAGAATCTCATTTCAGAAATTTTTCGCTGATCTGTCTTGCTGCTTCTGCAATATCAATACTGCTCATATCTTCTTCTTCGGCATTTTCCGGCGGCGAAAAAGCCAGTCTGCGGTCTTCTGAATTCAGGGTTTGCCAACGCAGAGATGTGGCGGAACGCCGTCTGGTGTAAAATGCTGCTGTGGGGCGATCGAGGGCGCCGGCAATATGCAGAGGGCCGGTGGAGCCGCTGATAAACAGATCGGCAAACTGGATGTGTTCGGCAAAACGGCGCAGGCCTTCAGTGGAGACATAAATGTTGTGTCGGCAGCCCCCCCCGAGCAGGTGGCTGAGTTGCTGTGCCAGAGCTGTTTCAGCCGGGCTGCAGGATATAACAATATGCAGAGAGCCTGTTGCCTGGAGGCTACGGGCCAACAGGGCAAACTGTGGCAAGCTCAGATTGGCGGCTGAACCGCCACTGCCGGGATGAATAAAGACCAGCTTAGAATCAGTGTTGATTTGGTACTGCTGACAGAATTTCTGTTTGAGCAGGCCGATATGAGTATCATCAAAGCGCAGATAAGGCGGTTCCGGCAAAGGCGCAGGTTTATACCCATGCAGAAATAGATAGTAATTGACCAGATCCCGGTTATAGGCATATTCCGGTTTTTTAGAAAGAGATCGATGCTGGCTTAGTCGTTTAGTGTAGAATATCTGCGCCAGTTTGGTCGCCGGGGCGATGCGTTCGGGGATACCCGCAAAGCGTACCGCCAGACCAATGCGGGTGGTGGAATACAGGGTTATAACGGCATCATAGTGCTGGCTGCGCAGCTGCTTTGTCAGTTTCCAGAATCCCCCCTTTTCACCCGGATCAAGTATGGCCTGATCGATATATTCACAGGCCTCGGCAAGGGGACGGGTGTACTCGGGAACCAATATATGCAATTCGGTATCCGGCAGGTTCTGCCTGAGCTGGGCAAAGGCGGGGAAAGCGAGCATGAAATCGCCAAGTTTATCATTGCGTATGAGCAGTATTTTTTTTGCTGTGGATTGCATACGGGAAATAATATCGGTATTTTTCATTAATGATAAGCAAAATAAGGCAATAAAGTGTGGGATTAAAGCTATGGTTTGAGCGGGGTGCCTGGGCAGCCCAATCGGCGTATGACAAAGTGGCGGCGATTGAACCGGAAAAGGTTAATAATATCGCCGTGATTCGTCATGCGGCATTTGGTGACATGGTGTTAACCCGTGCCTTTCTGCTGGAACTGCGCAAACACTTCCCTGGCGCAAAAATAACCCTTAGTATCGTGAGCAATTACCACTTCTGTGTGCCGGAGGATCTGGTCGATAGAGTCCATATTACCCACGGCAGTGATCGGCGCGATATTTCGCTACCTAAACAGATCCAGCAATTGCGTGCACTCGGTTATCATGATCTCATATTTGATCTGGCCTCGACCAGCCGTTCTGCATGGCTATGCCTGTTGAACCCGGCAAAACTTAAACTGGGTTTCCCCTACCACCATCTGCAACGTGTTCTGCTTTATGATGCCGCTGTACTACGCTCAGATCTGAAGTTTGAGCTGGAGACCATGCTGGAAATGTTGAATCTCATCGGCTTGAAAACTGACTGGCCTCCCCGGTTTGATTTGCACGGGGAGGCCATGAAGCGGGAGCGACCCTATCTGGTTTATTTTACCAGTGCATCAACGACAGGAAAATGCTGGCCGGCGAGCCGCTTTTCAGCACTGATTGCACGGCTTGCTGACGAATATGCTGAGCATGAACATATTGTACTGGAAGGTGTGGCAGACTGGGAATCTATTGATGATATTATGGTGTCACTTCAAAACAGAAGAAACGTCACGGCCATGAAGGCAGGTGGTTTAGATGAGAGTATTGCCCTGCTTAAGGGCGCGCTATTGCTGATCAGTAACGATACAGGAACGCGCAATCTCGCCATTGCAACAGAAACACCCACTGTCGGGATTTTCTTTAGGACCGTGCCCTATCGTTACTGGCCGCGCTATGGGCGCCATGACGTGGTATTTAATCCGGATGGTAGCCAGCCGGATGTGGACGCGGTATTTCAGTCTGTATGCAGTCTCATGCAGAAGATACCGCCGGATTTGCAGCCCGCTATTCCCTGAATATGAATATACTGGTTTTATGCACCTCTCCCGGACTTGGCGGGCTTGAGCTTTATGCCGAGCAAGAATGGCAATATTTACAGCAGGCGGGGTATGAGTGCCATTTTATTGTTGCCGACAATGGGCGGCTGGCACAAAGGAACAGAGGCACATCGGGACCTATATTTTACCTGAGGAGAAATGCTAAATTTTTTCCGCTTATTAATGCTCTGAAGTTGGCACAATATATCAACCGCTATCATATCGACGTCATCCATATGCATTGGGGCAACGAGCTGAATTTTGCGGCACTGGCAAAACGATTTTCCCTGAAACTGTTCCGGCATAGAGTGAAATTAATATACACCCGCCATATGGGGATTACGCGTTCGAAAAAAGATTTCATGCATGCTTTTTTTTATCGTCAGGTAGATATGATGCTGACGATTTCAAGACAGGTAGAAAAAGAAGCGCATACCTGGTTACCGCTTGCAGACGATCAGATCAAGCTGCTGTATCTTGGAGTGGCAGATAAAACCGCCAACAAGCCTGTTTGCAACGGACTGCCTGAAAGGATAAAGCAGAGCCAATTCAGCGTTGCCCTGTTTGGGCGCATTGAGTACGGTAAAGGGCAGCATGTACTGATTGAGACCATGGTGCTGCTTGCAAACAGGAAACTCAACATAAGCGCTACCTTTATTGGTCAGGTGATAGATAATGATTATTTTGAAAAACTGAAACAGTCAGTAAAAAAAAATGGTCTGGAGGATCGTATCGCTTACCTGGATTTTATCGATAATCCCATGGCGGTGATGCCCTGCTTTGATGTGGTAGTACTGTTGACTTATTGCGAAACATTCGGGCTGGTGCTGGTGGAGGCCATGCGTGCAGGCGTAGCGGTGATTGGTACCGATGCCGGGGGTGTGCCGGAGATTATTGAACATAATAAAAGCGGGATCCTGATTCCCCCGGGAGACGCCGGGGCGCTGGCGGGTGAACTGGCAAGGCTTTGTGGTGATGCCGATTTAAAAAACCAGCTGGCCAGAGCAGGAAAAAGCAGGGCCGACCGGGAGTTCAATGCAGAGCTGCACTTTAATAAGCTGGAAAATCTACTAACAATGGGTGGAGTTTAGTATGCAAGCTGAATATATGCTTTCGGTCGTCATTCCTGTTTATAATGAACTGGAGGTGTTGCCTGAATTTCATGCCCGCATTACTCGAGTGCTTGATGGCCTGGTGCTGGATTCTGAAATCATCTACGTCAATGATGGTAGTGGGGATGATTCACTTAGCCTTCTGAGTGAATTTTATGAACAGGATACGCGTGTTGCCATTGTCGATTTGAGCCGGAACTTCGGTAAGGAAATCGCCATGACGGCAGGTTTGCACAAGGCGGAAGGGGATGCGGTTGTTGTGATTGATGCAGATTTGCAGGATCCACCTGAATTAATCCCACAGCTGATTGACGAATGGCAGAAAGGCTATGATGTTGTCTATGCCAAACGGGCGCGACGTGAAGGCGAGTCAGCATTCAAAAAACTGACTGCGCATCTTTTTTATCGCCTTATGCGCAGCATTGGCCAGATCAAGATACCGGAAGACACCGGGGATTATCGTTTGCTCAGTCGGCGTGCGGTGGATGCACTCAACTCTCTGAATGAGCATCACCGTTTTATGAAAGGTCTGTTTACCTGGATTGGCTATCGTCAAAAGGCAGTCCTATATGATCGTGATCCCAGGCATGCCGGTGAAAGTAAATGGAAGTACTGGCATTTGTGGAATTTTGCGATCGAAGGTATTACCTCTTATTCCAGCGCACCGCTGAAACTGGCTAGTTACCTCGGCCTTCTGACGGCGCTGGGTGCTTTCAGTTATGGGATATTCATTGTTGTCCGCACCCTGCTGTATGGCGATCCGGTGCAGGGTTATCC
>CAZQVV010000175.1:0-4173 GCA_964596835.1 uncultured Thiohalophilus sp.
CCTCGAATACATAACACCGGTTTTCTCTTATGAATCAGGCCGCGATGATCGAGTCCGTTCGCCCTGAGCTTGTCGAAGGGCCGCCACAAATGGAATTAATCAGCTTCCCTGGTGGAGCCTTAACCCGCCTCGAATACATAACACCGGTTTTCTCTTATGAATCAGGCCGCGATGATCGAGTCCGTTCGCCCTGAGCTTGTCGAAGGGCCGCCACAAATGGAATTAATCAGCTTCCCTGGTGGAGCTTAACCCGCCTCGAATACATAATACCGGTTTTTCCTTATGAATCAGGCCGCGACCCCATCGTCTTCTAATAGCCAGTCCTTCGACTCCGGCGCCTTTCTCAAGACCCTGCCGGGAAAGCCCGGTATCTATCGCATGTGTGATGAAAGCGGCACAGTGATCTATGTCGGCAAGGCCATTAACCTGAAAAAACGGCTCGCCAGCTATTTTCGCAAGAACCTGGATAGCCCCAAGACCAAAGTTCTGGTATCGCATATCCATGCCATTGAGGTTACGGTCACGCACACCGAAACCGAAGCTCTGTTGCTTGAGAATAACCTGATCAAGAGCCTCAAGCCGCGTTACAATGTCCTTTACCGAGACGATAAAAGTTATCCAAGTATTTTTCTTTCCAGCGAACACGATTTCCCCATGCTGTCCGTGCATCGCGGCGCACAACGGCGCAAGGGCCGTTATTTCGGCCCCTATCCCAGTGCGGGTGCAGTTCGTGAAACCCTGAACCTGTTGCAGAAACTGTTTCCCGTACGCCAATGTGAGGACAGTTTTTATGGCAATCGTTCTCGTGCCTGCCTGCAATACCAGATCAAACGCTGTACCGCACCCTGTGTCGGCCTGATTTCAAAACAGGCCTATGCCGGGGATGTCGAACATGCGGTGATGTTCCTGCAGGGTAAAAGCAATGAGGTGATTGATGCGCTGGTCGGTAATATGGAACAGGCGGCAGACAAGCTGGATTTTGAACAGGCGGCCCGTTATCGGGATCAGATTGCCAGCCTGCGCCGCATCCAGGAAAAACAGTACATTAGCCAGGAGCAGGGTGATTTCGATGTGATTGCCGCGAGCACGGCCGGTGGTCTCGGCTGCATTCAGATTTTCACCATTCGCGGAGGCCGTAACCTGGGGAACCGGAGTTTCTTTCCTCGCCAGGTTGAGATGGCGGTTGAGCAGGCCGATACTGTGGACAATGCCGCTGCCCTGCTGGATGCTTTTCTACCTCAGCATTATCTGGCCGCTGAAGGCAGGCAGGGTAGTCGGGATATCCCTGCGGAAATTCTGCTAAGCCATACGCCAGCGAGCATGGCATTGCTGGAGCAGGCTCTGAATGTGCAGGAAGGCCGCAAAATTCGTCTGGCGGCACGTCTGCGCGGTCAGCGTGCGCGCTGGTTGAAAATGGCTCAGCAAAATGCCGAGCAGGCCCTGAGTCTGCGGCTTAGTAGCAAGGCCAATATGCTGCAACGCTTTGAGGCCCTGCAGGAGGCGCTGGAACTGACAGATATGCCGACCCGGCTGGAGTGCTTTGATATCAGTCACACCATGGGCGAGGCGACTGTGGCCTCCTGCGTAGTGTTTGATCTGAACGGACCGCTGAAATCAGATTATCGCCGTTTTAATATCGAGAATATTACCGGCGGTGATGACTATGCCGCCATGCGCCAGGCACTTTCTCGTCGCTACAAGCGCCTGAAAGAAGGCGAGGCCAAACTGCCAGACATTCTGTTTATCGATGGCGGCAAAGGCCAGTTGTCGCAGGCGCAGGCGGTGCTGGAAGAGCAGCAGATCAACGGTGTCCTGCTGGTGGGCATTGCCAAGGGGCCGGAACGCAAACCCGGTAAAGAGGTGCTCTGGCTCTGTCAGCCTGACAGGAGTATTGATTCGGACTCCGGCTTGTTGGATACCGTGCGTGAGATTATACTTTCTGCAGATGCATCGGCCCTGCACCTGATTCAGCAGATCCGCGACGAAGCCCATCGCTTCGCCATTACCGGGCATCGGCAACACCGCCAGCGCACGCGTAATACCTCGGTGCTGGAAACTATTCCGGGATTGGGGCCAAAACGCCGCCAGATATTGCTGAAACAGTTTGGCGGCCTACAGGAAGTCGCGCGCGCCGGAGTGGAAGATCTGGCCGGTGTGAGCGGGATCAGCACTGCACTGGCGCAGCTGATCTACGATGCTTTTCATACGGACGGAAACGAATAAACATGCATTTAACCCTGCCCAACAAGCTGACCTTACTGCGCATTGGTCTGATCCCGATCTTTGTGCCGGCCTATTACCTGCCTCTGTTCGGTCTCAATAATTACATCACCACCGGGCTGTTTTTTATTGCCGGGGTCACCGACTGGTTTGACGGCTATCTCGCACGCAGGCTCAAGCAACAGTCGGATTTCGGCGCTTTTCTTGATCCCGTTGCCGACAAACTCATGGTCGCAACCGCCCTGATTATGCTGGTCAGCACCCATCCCGGTCCCTTGCTGGCGATCCCGGCTGCCGTTATCATTGGCCGTGAAATCGTTATTTCCGCCCTGCGTGAGTGGATGGCTAATATTGGTGACACGACCAGAGTGGCCGTGTCGATGATCGGCAAAATCAAGACTACTGCACAGATGTTGGCCATCGGCTTCATGTTGTTTGAATATCCTATTGGGAATTTCCCCACCATGCTGATTGGCTACCTGCTACTGTACACGGCAGCCCTGCTAACACTGTGGTCAATGGTGATTTATATCCAGGCCGCCTGGCCCAGCCTGGTGGGGGAACGTGATGATAATAGAGAGGAAACTTCTTGACATAACAGCCTGCGCCGCTAAAATACCCAGCTTCTTTACAGGCGGGAATAGCTCAGTTGGTAGAGCACGACCTTGCCAAGGTCGGGGTCGCGAGTTCGAGTCTCGTTTCCCGCTCCAGGTTCCAAAACCTCGGTCATTCGGGGTTTTTTTATAGTTGTACTGGTAGTACAAAGAGTACAATAACAAGACCGGCTGGGTGGCAGAGTGGCTATGCAGCGGCCTGCAAAGCCGTGGACGGCGGTTCGATTCCGCCCTCAGCCTCCAAATTTTATCGATTCCCCCTCATATCTAACTCGTCGTTGCCTACTGTGAAGGTTTGGAATCCCTGGCAGGGGATTTTGGCAGTATAGGTAGGTTGGCGCTGAGCGACAGCGAAGCCCAACAGTGCAGCTGAGTCTACACAATCGATACTCCCCACCTTCTCTGCGATGAAATCCATTCTCTGCTTTCCAAATCAGGCTGAAACTCTGTAGAATACGGACCCACACCCTGGCCCGGGTGGCGAAATTGGTAGACGCAAGGGACTTAAAATCCCTCGGTGGAAACACCATGCCGGTTCGATTCCGGCCCCGGGCACCACTTTAAAAACAATGGTTTGGCGTTGTTTTCTGATGTCAGATTTAACTCAAATTTTCTCCTGAAAAATCCCGTGTAGACGCAGTGTAGACAGTAGGGTGTAAATTATTTAGTTCTTTGTTAGTCAATAATATCTACATCTGGTTTAAGAGAAGTATTTACATTTTTCCTTTTTGTCTTCTTTAAGCTACGTGCTGACATGTCTGTTGTAATAATTTTATATAGATGATCCCTTTCTTCTGTAACGTGAGCAGAATTCATTTCTGATTCTTTCATTGTCTTTTGATAATATATAAATTCACGATATAAAATAAATTTTGTGGCATACATTTAATTAATTTTTGTAGATTTATATGGCTATTTGTAACTATTCAGTAAAACAGGTTACTCCTGAGGATATGTTGATGGGTTTCGCTTCTCGCTCTACCCATCCTACCCACTTTTGGCTATCCGTAGGATGGGTAGAGCGAGAAGCGAAACCCATCAACTGAAAATCCGCACAGGGCAGATTTTTTAACGTCGCTTTGAGCGACAAAAAGATGTGCCTGGGGTGGTTCGCTCTGCTCAGTGCCACCCGGTATACAACATCCTTCAACAATAGTGCTGAATAGTTACTACTATTTTAGCCACCTTATAAACCTCTTCCAAACACACAGATAAATATATCCGTTCACCATAAATAATTGATGTTAAACTTCTCTGATGTGGATTTTTCTCGATGAATCAGGTGATCTCGGTTTTGATTTTGGTAAGAAAGGAACGTCCCCCTATTTTGTTATTACTA
>CAZQVV010000176.1:0-4146 GCA_964596835.1 uncultured Thiohalophilus sp.
TAAGTGGAGACCATGATCGGTCTAAAACGTTATTCTCGCATATTGCCTGCATCGCAGTTTGTTCTGCTCAACCTCACCCTCGGTGTGGGAACCACTCTGATCCTTTTGAATGCCGGAGCCTATCTTCCCATGCTACCGTACATCGCCGGAAGCGCAGGAGAGAACATCGCCTACGCGGTCTGGGGGCAGAGCGATTATTTCACTGCCATGGGAGCAGCCCTGCTGATCGCGCGCCCGCTCATGCTCCGATTTGGGCCTAAGAACGTCGCAATCTTCGCCTACCTGCTTTTCGCAGCGGCATGTGTTGCCGCCCTCATGACAATCCCATTTTTTTTTATATACACCTGCACCCGTATTGTGCAGGGAATTGCAGCCGGGCTTAGTATCACACCCTCATTCTTCCTGCTTCTCGAATACTATCGCGAAGACCGACAGAAAACGGCCGTCTCCCTTTGGGGGCTTACCCTTTTCATGCCCTTTTCCATTGGTCCGGTCCTGGGTGGGTGGCTTGCCTACGAAATGGGAGACTGGCGCTTACTCTTCACCTTTTCTTTTTTCATCGCCCTGCTTGTTGCGGGAATTCTCTGGGCCTTGCTTGCCGACTGGAAGGATAAAGTCGATACCTCTTTTCATATCTCATCACCTATGCGGGTGTTTATTCTTTTCTTCATTTCCGTACTCACTCTGCAGGAGTTTTTCGATGTCGGCTTGCTGAGTGACCTGTCGAGTCAATTTCCGATTTTATGGTGGCTGTTCTTTGCATTCGCCCTGCTCGCATGGTTCTTTTGGTATGAGAATGACCGCTCAAACGATCCACTCGTGCGTTTCTCCCTGTTCACTCACCCGAACTATGCCTTCGGCATGCTCACCCTGGGTCTTGCATTCATGTGCTTTCAGGGCGCGACCGTGGAATATATCCTCCGCCTACAGATCGTCGAAGGCTACACAGCGTGGCATGTTGGATTACTTTTCTTGCCTCTTTTTATTTTTTCCAAGCCGCTCAGCATCCTGGCGTCCAACCTGATCCACAAAGGTTGCGATCCTCGTTTTCTGGCCTGCATCTCCCTAACAACTTTCGCCATCTCATTCTGGTGGATTTCAGGATACATTCGCCCCGCTTCATGGGAAGAACTGCTGTGGCCCCAGTTTCTGGAAGGGGCTGCGCTGGGCCTGTTTTTTGTTTCGATGACGGCAGTCGCGCTCAGCCATGTTCCCAAAGCCGATCATTTGCATGCCGTGGATGTGCTCAATACCACCCGCAACATCGCTGCCGGGATCGCTATAACCCTTGCGGACATTGGATGGGATCGCCTCACGGATTTCGAACAGAACCATCTTATCTCTCCAGATTCTTCCAATGCATGGCGCCTCACCTCGCTTTTCAACGATCATCATCTTCTGCACGAACAAATTGGTCTCCATGCATCTTTATTGGCCATCAACGATCTTTTCTATGTGTTATCTCTGGTCTTTGCCATCCTTGCAGTCCTGATCTGGTTTGCCCGCCCCTCTCCTCAACGAGAAGCCGACCCGGATATGCCCCTGCTCGAAGCCCTCGGAGAAGAGCCATGAAGATACTCATTCTGTTTGTTCTGTTACTGGTAGGATGTGCGCCGGACATCCGGTCCGGAGCCCCCCTGCTAACCAGTGTCGCACTCCCCGATGCTCTGGTGAAATCGAATCCGGCAGTGACAGCCGTCGGTGAAACGGCGTTGCCCGAGAAATGGTGGCGCGAGTTCCATGATCCTGGTCTGGACCATCTCGTGGATCTCGCCCTTGCCGGTAATCCGGGATTGAAGGAAGCCAATGCACGCCTGCGTAAAGCACAAGCGGCGGTAGTTGAAGTTCAGTCCAGACTGTTGCCGCATGTTGGTAGTCTTGGTCAAATCATCCGGGGACGAAAATCACCACATGGCAGTCTCAGCATCTATAACGGAAAAACATCGACGCTTACCAGCACCTTTCGGCTTTTTTCCATAAGCTATCATCTGGATTTCTGGAAGCAGGATGAAGAAAGAATTTCTGCCAGCCTTGCTTCGCAGCAGACGACTGCGGCGCAATACCGGCAGAGCGCGCTGATGCTCAGTTCAGCCGTGATCAAGACCTATTTTGCCCTGAATATATCAAAAAATATTGAAACCGTGCAGGCCGAAATTGTCCACCTGTCGGAAAGTGCGGCGCGCCTGCGTAATATCGCATACCATGCCGGAATTCAGCCAGAAAACCCGTCCCTTGCTCAGAGTGCCCGCCTTCTTGAAGCAAAAGCCATCCTCGCCTCCCTGCGGAAACGGACCGAAATACTGCATTTCGCCCTTATGGATTTGCTGGGCAAGGGACCGGACGACAAGATTCCTGATTTATCCGTAAAAGGCAGTATACCCGAGCGTTTCGTCATCCCGCGGCGCATTGATCTCGCCCTTGTCTCGCAGCGACCGGACATCCAGGCGGCCCTATGGAATGTCAGACGACAATCACATCTGGAGAAAGTCGCCCAGAAAGCATTCTACCCGAACATCGATCTGTTGGCACTGGCAGGTCTTAGCAGCGCCGGGCTGTCGGATCTTTTGAGAGCGAAGAGCGGTATCTATGCTTACGGACCCGCTGTGCAACTGCCGCTCTTTGAGGGAGGCGCATTGACAGGCAGGCTGCATGAAAGTGAAGCCGCCCACGACGTAGCCGTTCATGCCTATAACCAAAATATGATCACTGCAATACGCCAGATAGCAGCGGCATTGGCAACGCTGAAGTACACCCGCATTCAGCTTGATGAGAAAACCGCCTCACTGAAACTGAGAATATCGCAGGCCAGAGTTGCGGAATCAGGATTTCGTTCCGGTATCACCGGGAAACTGCCCTATCTGGAAGCTTCGATTCGTGCAAGACGCGCAAAAATGGTCCATCTGGAAGAAAGGCTGAACTGGTTGAACAGTATTACAGACGCGGCAACCTCTCTGGGCGGCGGCTTCGGGAAGTGGCCAACATGAAAATGACAAATATTACCCACTCAAAAACAAGACACCACAGACTGCTGGGAGTATTTTTTCTGGCTGCTCTGGTTGTTGCGGGCATCATCTCCTACTGGGCTCTCTTCCTGAGGGCGGAGGTTGGAAGCAACGATGCCTATGTTTCAGGAAATATCGTACCTATTCAGGCGCTTGTTCCGGGCATCGTCTCCCGAATCGACGTGGACAACAGCATGTTTGTCCGCACGGGCCAGAAGCTTCTGAGCGAAGAGAACAACCTGACCAAAACAAACATGCAAAAAGCCGGGGCTGTTTTGGCCGAAGTCGTGCGACAGACAAAGAGCCTGTTCGCACAGGTTGATATGGAGATGGCGGAAATCACTATTTTGAGAGCCCAGAAGGAGAAGTTAGAAGCTGATTTCAAACGTTACAAGATAGCCGAACCCGGTGGGGCGACCTCCAGTCAGCAGGTTTCCGATACGCGCGCTGATATCGCAATCATCGAAGGTAAAACCGTAAGAGCCGATGCACGGCTACGCAAAGCGAAGGCTCTCGTAGCCGGTAGTTCCGTCATCGAAAACCCGCTGGTACAAAAAGCTCGGGCGCAGTTCGTCGAATCCTATATTCGTTACCGGCGCTCTAACCTGTTTTCTCCCGTAAAAGGTTATGTTGCCGACCGGCGTGTACAGGCTGGAGAGCAAGTAAAAAAAGGGCAGAGATTGATGTCGGTCGTGCCGCTCGACGACGTGTGGATCACAGCCAATCTGAAGGAAACAAAACTTGAACAGGTGAGAACCGGACAGCCGGTGAAAATCCATGCCTATGTTTATGGTAGCGACATCACGTATCATGGCAGGGTCATTGGTATTGGGCCATCGGGGGGTAGCACCTTCAGCCTTTTCCCGCCGAATAATGCTACAGGTAACTATATCCACATTGTCGAACGCGTACCTGTGCGGATCAGCCTTCTCCCAGCCGAATTACGATCTCATCCTTTAAGGCCGGGCACATCGGTTACCGTCGTCATCAATACCCATGATTACCGTAGCATGCCCGTGCTTGTAAGTGACGTTCATACAAGTGGAGCGAGTTATGCAACGCCCATCTACGAGAATGAACTACATGCAGCGCAGCATGCCGCCGACAAGATCATAGCGTTTGTAAATAATACGGACTAAGGTGC
>CAZQVV010000177.1:0-4076 GCA_964596835.1 uncultured Thiohalophilus sp.
ATAAACAACCCCGCCGCAAGCGGACGGGGTATTAAGTTGTAGGATGGGTAGAACGAAGTGAAACCCATCAGTACGCTTTCTTGCATGGGCTTCACTTCGTTCTGCCCATCCTATCGTTTTTCGCTGCAAGCAGCGGAGAATTACATCCTGAAGAGATTTAAAAACAACCCGGTGGAAAACCGGCCGCCCTACATTTTCCATTCGCGGTCTATTTCATTGAACTGTGTCTTAAGAAACTCCATCTGATCGCCGAGGATTCGGCGATTACGCAACACCAAATACTCCGCCACGTTGGGCACATAGGGGACGGCCAGCAACGGCATGCCTGCCTCTTCCGGTGTCTTGCTACCCTTGCGGGTATTGCAACGTTTGCAGGCCGTGACGACATTGAGCCAGTGATTTTTTCCCCCACGGGAAACAGGTTTAACATGATCGCGGGTCAACTGAGAAATCCTGGAACTCTTGCCGCAATAAAGACAAAGATGGTGATCGCGGCGAAATAGTTCGAGATTATTCAGGGGCGGGGCAAGATAGCGCAGGCGGCGCCGATTTTCACCTTTGACGGCAATAATGGAGTTGATCTCAATCGTGCTGATCTCACCGGTCAGGCGGCTGATCCCGCCATGCAGGAAAAACTTGTATTCCCCCGCCGTCCAGGCCACCCGCTCGCTCGCGTACAGGCAAACTGCCTCCTGCCAGGGAATCCAGTTTATCGGCTGTCCGGTTATATCCAGTCTCAATATCAAAGGCAAGCTCATGCTGTTCTCACGTTCATGGTACAGGCGCAACGGTAAGGGTATTCAACTTTTTGTTATCCGCAGATAACGATCTCTCCCACTATTAAGTTCAGTACAATTTCAAATATGCTCTATTCATAGAGCAGGGCTATTAATGCAGGTTGAGCAGAGCAACGCGAAGCACCACAGGCACTTCCTTCAGCCGCCCAACAGGCAGGATTTCATAACATTTAATTGTTGGGCTTCGTGTTGCTCTGCGCCAACCTACGGAGCTGAATAGTTACTGCTTTTCTATTTATAACGCGATTTTCCTATTAAAACAAATGCCTGTGAAAGAACGGTGACATGCTGGTAAAGCAAGGCTGACAACACATAGGCTCAGACCAGCAGCCTTTTGACCGGCCCGAAACTGCGCCGGTGAATATGCGCCACGCCCAGCTCTTCTAAAGCAGCAATGTGCATTTTAGTCGGATAGCCCTTATGCCGAGCCAGACCATAACCGGGATAGAGCGTATCCAGCTCGATCATTTCCTGATCCCGCGCCACCTTGGCAATAATTGAAGCGGCGCTGATCACGTCCACCGTGGCATCCCCTCTGATAATCGCCTCAGCTGGACAATCCATCTGCGGGCAACGATTGCCATCAATCAACGCCCGGTGGGGAGCCAGAGGCAATCGTTCCACGGCCCGTTTCATCGCCAGCAGGCTGGCCTGAAGAATATTGATGGTATCGATTTCCTCCACCTCGGCGCGTCCCAGCGCCCAGGCCAGTGCCTTTTCCCGGATTTCAAGCGCCAGGCGTTCGCGTTTTTTCTCGCTGATTTTTTTGGAGTCCACCAGCCCTTCAATCGGCCGGTTCGGATCCAGAATCACCGCCGCCGCCACCACTGGCCCGGCCAACGGGCCACGCCCCACTTCATCCACCCCGGCAACACGCTCATCTATTATCAAAACCTTCACACTGACTCCTTTATCGATCTGTGCAAAAGCTTACCGCAAAATACGCGCTCTCCCAAACCCGTTACGGGTCTTGTCTTGTACAGTAACCCTGGATATATCATTGATTTATCAGTGTCAGAGTGAGAAAATCCCGGTTCTTTTGAACCTGATCGATTATACACGACGCAACCATGACAAAATCCCCATTATGACAAAACTAAGAACCGCCGTAATCGGCGTCGGCTACCTGGGCAAGTTTCACGCCCAAAAATACGCCTCACTGGATGCGTCACAACTCGTCGCAGTCTGCGATACCAATCAGGAGGTTGCCAAAGGCATTGCCGATGAACATGGCATCGGGGTAACTCATGACTATCATGACCTGCCTGGCAAGGTGGACGCGGTCAGTATTGTGGTCCCCACCCAGAAGCATTACGAGGTGGCGAGCTTTTTTCTGCAAAACAATATTCATGTCTTGCTGGAAAAGCCCATCACATCCACCGTGGAAGAAGCGGCTAAACTGGTGGCGCTGGCCAAAGCCAATAATCTGGTTTTCCAGATCGGTCACCTGGAGCGTTTCAACCCGGCGATCATAGCACTGGAAGATATCCTTAAACAGCCCCTGTTCATCGAATCACACCGTATTGCGCCATTCAATCCACGCGGCGCCGATGTTAATGTGGTGTTGGATCTTATGATTCATGATATCGACATTATTCTCGATTTTGTTTCCTCACCGGTTAAACACATCAGCACCAATGGCGTACAGGTCCTGTCGCAGGATATCGACATCGCCAACGCCCGCATCGAATTTGAAAGCGGCTGTGTCGCCAATGTCACCTCAAGCCGTGTCAGCGTAAAAAGCGAACGTAAGATGCGCCTGTTCCAGCAGGATGCCTACATCTCCATCGACTTTCAGGATAAAAAACTGGCGGTCTACCGCAAAGGCAGCGGCGAAATGTTCCCCGGGATTTCCGACGTTAACAGTGAGGAATGCACCTTCGAACAGGGGGATGCCCTGTTAAGCGAAATCAGCTCCTTCCTTGACTGCATCCGCAACAATAAAGAACCGGTCGTCAGTGGGCAGGCGGGTCTACGCGCACTGGAAACCGCTATTGAAATTACCCGGCTGCTCAACCAGCAATAAACCCTTCACGCAAACCTACGCAATAACGAGGCATTTAATTTATGATCCCAATGGTCGATCTCAAGGGTCAGTATCAAATACTTAAAGGTGAAATCCAGGCGGCTCTGGCCGAAACTTTTGATAATTCCCATTTTATTCTCGGCCCCAACGTGCAGGCCTTTGAAAAAGAAGCGGCCGACTATCTCGGCGTCAAGCATGCTGTCAGTTGTGCCTCGGGTACTGATGCCCTGCACCTGGCCCTGCTCGCCGCTGACATCGGCAAGGGCGACGAAGTCATCACCACTGCGTTTACCTTTATCGCCACAGCGGAAGCTATCGACTATGTCGGCGCCACACCTGTGTTTGTCGATATTCAAGCCGATACCTTCAATATTGACCCATCAAAAATCGAAGCCGCGATTACAGACAAAACCCGCGCCATTCTTCCAGTCCATTTGTTCGGTCAACCCGCAGACATGGACGCCATCATGGCGCTTGCCGAAAAATACGGCCTCAAGGTCATTGAAGACTGCGCCCAATCCTTTGGAGCGGGCATCAACGGCCGCATGACCGGCGGCATCGGTCTCGCCGGTTGCCATAGTTTTTTTCCCAGTAAAAATTTGGGCTGCTATGGTGATGGCGGTATGGTTACGACCAATGATGCCGAAGTTGCCGCACAGTTAAAAATGCTACGCAACCACGGCAGTAGCGAACGCTACCATCATGACATCATCGGCTATAACAGCCGTCTCGATGAAATTCAGGCGGTCATTCTGCGCATCAAACTCAAGCGTATGAAAAACTACAATCAAGGTCGTCGCCGCGCTGCGCATCAGTACAGTAGCTTACTCAAAAATCTCGTTAGCCCGCCGCACGAAGACGGCAAGGGTGAGCATGTCTATCATCAGTACACCCTGCTCAGCGACAAGCGTGATGCCATTATGCAAAAACTGCTCGATGCCCAGATCGGCTGCGCTATTTATTACCCCATTCCCCTGCACAAACAGAAAGTGTTCGCCGAACTTTGCGCCAATGTCAACCTGCCCGTCACCGAGAATGTGGTAAAGCATTGTCTGTCGCTGCCTGTCTTTCCCGAACTCAGCGATGAACAGGTGAAAGAAATTGTCAGCATTATTGGATCGGCTGTTTAGGCAAACCCGGCTTAATTCATGCTGCGCCCTTCGACAGGCTCAGGACGAACGGATGGGATTATGAATACGGACGGATGGTATTACGAAACGGACGATATTATGATTTATAAAAATAGCACCGTT
>CAZQVV010000178.1:0-4060 GCA_964596835.1 uncultured Thiohalophilus sp.
CTTATCTGTCCGCCAATGAACGCGAATAAAGGCAAAAGCATTTGTTGTGGTGTGCGGTGCCTGAGGCACATAAACAATAAAATATTGGCGTTTATTCGCGTTCATTGGCGGATATTTCTTTTATCTGTTTAATTGTAGGCATTATTTTGTGGGGATACCTCAGATTTTAGGGGCTGGTTTGCTTCACCGCATCGTGACCAGTTCTTCCGAGCTGGTGGGATGAATGGCGACACAGTTGTCAAAGTCTTTCTTGGTGGCACCCATTCTGATGGCGACGCCGAAGCCTTGCAGCATTTCATCGGCACCCATGCCGATAATATGACAACCCACGACTTTTTCATCCGCACCGACGCAGACGAGTTTCATGGCGGTGCGTTGCGGGTGTGGACTCAGAGCGTGGTACATGGCGGTGAAACGGGTCTGGTACACCTTGACCGCATCACCGTGTTTTTCCCGCGCTTCGCCTTCGGTCAGGCCGATGGTGCCGATGGGGGGGTGGCTGAACATAACGGTGGGGATGTTGCTGTAGTCCAGTTTTCGATCCGGCATATTGTTGAACAGCCGGTCGGACAGGCGCCGGGCGGCGGCGATGGCGACCGGCGTCAGTTGCGCCTGGCCGGTGACATCGCCTACGGCGTACACGCCTTCGACATTGGTCTGCTGGAATTCATCCGTGGGGATATAGCCGCGCTCAGTATAACTGATACCGGCGGCATCGAGGTTCAACAGTTCAGTATTGGGTTCGCGGCCAATGGCGCAGATCAGCGCGTCAATATCTTCCAGGCGGATGCCACCAACACAATGAATGTCCAGATGCCCGTTTCCTCGCTTCTCTACGCGCTCAATGCTGGTGCGGGGCATGATGTTGACGCCGGCGTTGATCATTTCTTCCATCAGGTTTTCGCGCAACATGGCGTCGAAACTGGAGAGGAAGTGATCCTTGCGCAGCAGCAGGGATACTTCGCTGCCGAGACCGTTGAGCAGGCCGGCCAGTTCAACGGCGATATAGCCCGCGCCGATGACGGCCACGCGCCGGGGTTGTTCTTTGAGGGCAAAAAAACCGTCTGAGGTGAGCATGTGTTCCGCGCCGGGAATATCATGGATGACGGGTTTGCCACCGGGGGCAATGACAATGTGATCCGCGGTGTACTGTTTTCCGTCCACGTCTACGGTGTGTGCGTCCACGAAACGGCCGGTACCCTGGATATGGCTGATATTGGAGTCTGCCAGATAATTGTCATACCAGTCGAGAATACCTTTTATATATTTTTCTCTTGCCGCAACCAGTCTTCTCCAGTTGAAACTGCATAGATCCACCTCAAAACCAAAACCACTGGCGTTGTGCAGGGTTTCAGCGATGCCCGAGGCAAACCACATGATTTTTTTAGGGACGCAGCCGATATTGACGCAGGTGCCCCCCAGCTTGTTGTTTTCAATGACGGCGGTTTTTTTGCCGTATTCGGCAGCGCGCTCGGCGGCTGAGAGACCTCCGCTGCCGGCGCCAATGGCGATCAGATCAAAATGCGTACTCATGCGGACTCCTGAAAATCTAGCGGTAAGGACTGCACTTTAGCAAAGACCGGGTCTTTGCGCACAGGCTTTCAAGACAGCAAAAACACTCAGGGATAACTAAGGGTTTTCAGCGGGCTACCGATTAAGCTGAGCATAAGTGTGTGTTTAAACGGGATGTTCGTACTCGGCGTTCCGTTACGGGTCACGAAATAAAGCTGGACACATCGGGTCACGTCTGGATTAGACGATCAGCCGCCGGTCATGGACATGAAGCGCACCAACTGCTCGGGTTTTTCATTGAAGTCATGATTGCGGGGTTTCAGCGCCAGGGCTTTGATGATGTGCTGCTTCAGTTCATCATCAGATATGCCCTCGCGCAGCAGGGGTCGTAGAGGGTAACGTTCTTCCTGTCCCAGACACATATACAGGGTGCCATCCACCGATAGGCGAACCCGATTGCAGGTTTCGCAAAAATGCTGGGATATGGGCGTGATAAAACCGATGCGCAGCTCGGTGCCGGCAACCTGCACATAACGGGCGGGACCGCCGCCGGGCATCATGCCGGGGATAAGATCATAGCGTTGGCTCAGCCGCTGCTCGATCGTTTGCAGGCTGATATAGTGGCGACTGGCATGGCGACCGGTGTCGCCCATGGGCATGGTTTCAATGAAGCGCAGGGTGAAATCGTGCTCAATGCAGAATTCCACCATATCTTCGGCTTCCCTGTCGTTGAGATCCTTCATCATCACCATGTTGATTTTGATGGGTCCAAAACCAGCGGCTTTGGCGGTCATCAGTCCGTTGATAACTTTGTCCAGCTTACCCTGGGTGATTTCTTTGAAAACATCCGGGTGCAGGCTGTCGAGGCTGACATTGATACGCTTGACGCCTGCCTGGCGCAGATCAGCGGCGTATTTATCCATGCGGGTCGCGTTGGAGCTAAGGGAAAGATCCTGAATGCCGGGCAAAGCGGCCAGGGTTTGACTGAGTTCGACGATACCCCTGCGTACCAAAGGTTCGCCGCCAGTCAAACGTACCCGGCTGACGCCCAGCTCGCTAAAGGCATTAATCACGCGTTCGATTTCGGCAAACGTGAGCCAGTCTCCCGGCTCCTTAAAATCGTTGAAACCTTGCGGCATGCAGTAAAAGCAGCGCATGTCACAACGATCCGTCACCGAGAGACGGACATATTCGATTTTTCGACCAAAGGGATCGATCAGTTGAGTTTGCATTGTTATTGCCTGCTGAGGCCTGCCCGTCAGTATATATCAGAAGTGGTGGCGATGGTGGTAAAAGCAGCGCAGCACCCCTTAAATCTCTTTGGGTGTCATTCCCCGCTGCTTGCAGTGAAGAACAGTAGGATGATGGGTAGAGCGAAGCGCGAAGTCCAGAAGGGAAACCCATCAGCATGCAGAATACCCCTATTTATGATCTCACTTTGGAATATCCCGCGACTGGAAACATCGGGGTCATTAGCTTAATCCATTGCCCCATTCAAGGGCTTGAGTGGCGCACTCGGACTTGCAGCGTGATAATCACCCTCTCTTCTTGCGACAATGACGGAGTGTAATCATGAAGTTAATTCTGCTGGGCGGCCCGGGGGCCGGTAAAGGCACACAGGCCAATTTCATCAAGGAAAAATTTAGTATTCCCCAGATTTCGACCGGCGACATGCTGCGCGCGGCGGTCAAGGCGGGTACCCCGCTGGGCCTGGAAGCCAAAAAAATCATGGATGCCGGGGGGCTGGTGTCTGACGATATTATTCTGGGACTCGTGGATGAGCGCCTGAAAGAACCGGATTGCGCCAACGGCTATTTGCTGGATGGTTTCCCCCGCACCATTCCCCAGGCCGAAGGCATGAAATCACGCGGCATTCATGTTGACTATGTGCTGGAAATCAATGTGGATGATGATGAAATCATTCGACGCATGAGTGGCCGACGTGTACATCCTGACTCCGGCAGAACATACCACATCGTTTTTAATCCACCGAAAGTGGAAGGAAAGGATGATGAAACGGGCGATGATCTGATTCAGCGTGATGATGATCAGGAAGACACTGTACGCAAGCGCCTGTCGGTTTATCATGAACAGACTGAACCCCTGGTGGACTTCTATTCCGGTTGGGCCGACAAGGGGGGTGAAGGTGCGCCTCAATATGCAAAGATTGAGGGCGTAGGCGGCGTGGACGAAATCCGCGGTCGCAGTTTTGCCGCGCTGGGTGCCTGATGCCATTATAAACGCAAAGCACGCGGAGGCGCGAAGTAAATGATGGGTTTTCCTGCCGGACTTCGCGCTTCATCTTACCCATCTTAACGGTGCGTGATAACAGGGCAGGATGGGTAGAGTGAAGCGAAACCCATCAATCTTACAGCTTCCGCGCCTGCTATCAGTCTGGCGCTTACCGTTACAACCCTTCTTAGTATCATGTCTTTCAGATCGGTTTTTACTCCCTGAACGCCCGGCAAGTCAGCAAGCGCAATCATTCAAAAAAGGTAACTACTCACTCCGTAGAATGATGGGTTTCGCTTTGCTCTACCCATCCTAC
>CAZQVV010000179.1:0-4051 GCA_964596835.1 uncultured Thiohalophilus sp.
GCGAAGCGCGAAGTCCAGTAGGGAAACCCATCAGCACGTTACCGATTAATACCCCGCAGCTTGCTGCGGGGTAGTTTATTTCAGCGCTTCCCTGGAAATGATTTTCGGCGTATTTTGCAGATGATTATTTCGTAAAGCTGCTTATTCGCTAATTTATCCGGCTAAAATTTATTTGGATCAGGAAACAAATGGCAAAAAGTTTGGTTATCGTAGAGTCTCCGGCAAAGGCCAAGACGATTAAAAAATATCTGGGCAAGGGCTTTGAGGTTCTGGCCTCGTATGGTCATGTGCGCGATCTGTTGCCCAAAGAGGGCGCGGTGGATCCGGCGGATGATTTCGCCATGAAATATCAGATTATCGAACGCAACCAGAAACATGTGGATGCCATCGTGCGAGCGTTGAAAAAGGCGGACAACCTGTATCTGGCGACAGATCCGGACCGCGAGGGTGAGGCTATCTCCTGGCACCTGTATGAAATACTCAAGAGTCAGGGCTTGCTGGAAGGCAAGCAGGTTGGCCGGATCGCCTTCAATGAAGTGACCAGGCGGGCGGTCAATGACGCGGTTGCCCAACCGCGGGAGCTGTCCCAGGATTTGATCAATGCCCAGTTGGCGCGGCGGGCGCTGGATTATCTGGTGGGCTTCAATCTCTCGCCCCTGCTCTGGAAAAAAATTCGTCGCGGCCTGTCTGCCGGGCGGGTGCAGAGCCCGGCTCTGCGCCTGATCGTCGAGCGCGAGTTGGAAATCGAAAAATTCAAGCCCAAAGAATACTGGAGTATCGAGGCGGAACTGGAAGCCGGACTTAAAAAGAACAAGCAAACGCTGAACGCCAGGCTGACGCACCTGGACGGCAAGAAGCTGAGCCAGTTTTCCATCAATACCGAAGCCAAAGCCAGCAAGGCCGAGCAGACTCTGGCACTGGCGGCCAACGGCAAGCTGCGAGTCAGCAAGGTCGAGAAGAAAAAGCGCAAGCGTAACCCGGCTGCGCCTTTCACTACCTCCACCTTGCAACAGGAAGCGGCGCGTAAACTGGGTTTTACCACCCGCAAAACCATGAGCGTTGCCCAGCAGTTATATGAAGGGACGGATCTGGGCGGCGAAACTGTGGGCCTCATCACCTATATGCGAACCGACTCGGTCAACCTGGCCGATGAAGCGTTGGCCGAGATTCGGGACTATATCGAAAAACGTTTTGGCAAAAACAACCTGCCGTTGAGCGTGCGGGTCTACAAAACCAAGGCCAAAAATGCGCAGGAAGCGCATGAAGCTATTCGTCCGACTTCGGTGAACCATGAACCCACGGCGGTCAAAAAATACCTGAGCAAGGATCAGTTCCGTTTGTATGAACTGATTTGGAAACGCACCCTTGCCTGTCAAATGATCCATGCCACCATGGATACTGTCGCGGTTGATCTTGCGGCTGGCGAAGGCACCAAACATCTTTTTCGCGCCAATGGATCGGTGCTGGTGGAACCGGGTTTCATGGCGGTCTATCTGGAAAGTGTCGACGACAGCAAGGCCCCGGCCGATGATAAAGATCGTCTGTTGCCGCCGATGGAGGAAGGCGACGAGGTGGATCTGTTGAAGATTTTGCCGGAGCAGCATTTCACCGAGCCGCCGCCGCGCTTCTCTGAAGCCAGTCTGGTGAAAACGCTGGAAGAATATGGCATTGGTCGGCCCTCGACCTATGCCTCGATCATCTCTACCTTGCAGTCGCGTGAATATGTGGATATGGACAAGAAACGATTCATTCCCACCGACGTAGGGCGCATTGTGAACAAGTTTTTGACCGAGCATTTCACCCAGTACGTGGATTACGATTTCACTGCCCATCTCGAAGATGATCTGGATGCTATTTCACGCGGCGAGAAGAAGTGGGTGCCGCTGATGAAAAAATTCTGGGAACCCTTCAAGGCGCTGGTGGATGACAAGGACAAGAACGTCGATCGCAAGGACGTCACCCACGAAGCCATTGACGAAAAGTGTCCCAAGTGCGGCGGTCCCCTGTCGATTCGCCTGGGCCGCCGGGGACGTTTCATCGGCTGTGACGCTTATCCTGAGTGCGACTACACCCGCAACCTGAATGAAGACGCCAACAGCGAGCCGGAAGTGGTCGAGGATCGCAAGTGTCCGGATTGCGGCTCTGATCTGATCATCCGTCATGGCCGTTACGGCAAGTTCATCGGCTGCAGCACTTATCCTGACTGCAAGCATATCGAGCCGCTGGAAAAACCGCAGGACATGGAAGTGGAATGCCCTGAATGCAAGCAGGGCAGCATGTTCAGGCGCAAGTCGCGCAATGGCAAAATTTTCTATTCCTGCGGGCGTTATCCCGATTGCAAGTATGCCGTCTGGAATGAACCACTGAAAGAAGCCTGTCCCGATTGTGGCTGGCCCATGCTGACCCTGAAAACCACCAAACGCCGGGGTACGGAAAAAGTCTGTCCGCAGAAGGAATGCGGTTTCAGCGAGAAAGTGGAAACGGACGATGAGTAAAAAAGCTGGGGTATCCCCACGAATATTTGTCAAAAGCCAAAGGCTTATCTGTCCGCCAATGAACGCGAATATACGCCAATAAAGGCAAAAGCATTTGTTGCGGTGTGCGGTGCCTGAGGCACATCAACATAAGATATTGGCGTTTATTCGCGTTCATTGGCGGATATTTCTTTTATCTGTTTACCTTTAAAAATTGAAAATTATGTCAGAAAATAAAACGTTTGTTGCCATATTAATGGGGTCCGATTCAGATCTGCCGGTGGTTCAGGTCGGTATCGAGGTGCTGAACAAACTGGGCATTGCCCATGAAATCAAAATCACCTCGGCCCACCGCACGCCGGAAGATACGGTGATGTACATCGAAGATGCGGAAGCGCGCGGCTGTCAGGTTTTTATGGCCGCCGCTGGGCTGGCCGCGCATCTTGCTGGTACCGTAGCCGCGCACACCCTGAAACCGGTGATCGGGATTCCCATGGATGGTGGTCCGCTCAATGGCATGGACGCGCTGTTGTCCACGGTACAGATGCCCGGCGGCATTCCCGTCGCCACGGTTGCCATTGGTAAAGCGGGGGCGAAAAACGCTGCCTATCTGGCGGCGCAGATACTGGCCCTGAACGATGTCGGGATTGCGGCACGGGTGAAACAGGAGCGGGCGGACAATGCCGAGGCCGTGCGGCGCAAAGATGCGGAATTACAGGCCCGGTTGAGTTAAATATGATTTGGGAAGCTCTGGCTTTCCCCGTTATGTATGTCAGATAAAGCGATTAACGAGGCGGTAAAAATATTGCGTAATGGCGGCGTGATCGCCTATCCGAGCGAATCGGTTTATGGCTTGGGCTGCGACCCCGGCAACACCGAAAGTATCAAACGTTTGCTGGCACTCAAGCAGCGTCAGCGGGACAAAGGCCTGATCCTGATAGCCTCGGATTTTGCGCAACTGGCCCCTTATCTTATCGATATTGATGAACGCCTACAGCAGCGGGTTATGAGAAGCTGGCCGGGGCCGGCTACCTGGCTGTGGCCTGCGAGGGAAAACGTCAGCCGCTGGCTACGTGGTCAGCATGATACTCTCGCCGTACGCGTCAGCGCCCATCCCCTTGCGGCAAAACTCTGCCAACAATTCGGCGGCGCTTTAATCTCGACCAGCGCCAATCCCGCTCAAAATTCCCCCGCCCGCTCAGCCCAACAGGTGCGCAACCTGTTTGGCGGTAATCTCGACTACATCCTTGAAGGCAGGACAGGTGGGGGCGCGGCACCGACTGAAATCCGGGATATTTTGAGCGGCAGCGTCGTGCGTTCCGGGGCGCAATAGGTCTGCCTCCTGGCACAGGTTGATATTTCGCCGGCAGCGCCCGCTCACGCGTCCCTGCTTTTCATTCAGGATTTTTTCGTAGATTTTGACGCAACCCTATCCAAGGGATAGGCCTTCGTCCTGCTGTTTTCCCCAGATTTAACTGAATCGAAGAATGAATTTTTTCAAACGGTGAACTGGGTAACGACTCCCTGAAGTTCGCTCGCCATGCGTGCCAGGTCTTTACTGGCCACCGATGTTTCTT
>CAZQVV010000180.1:0-4048 GCA_964596835.1 uncultured Thiohalophilus sp.
AAATCATTGCAATGGTGACAATAGCCGTGCGCAGCGTACCGCCAGGCGGTACCAGAAAGATTTGTTAGTATATTCATTTGCCCTGACCAGGATTGAATGACTAAAATCATCATCCAGCATTTTCTCTACCTGCTGGCAAAAGATTCTATCCGGTACCATAACGGTGATCTCAAAATTGATCCTGAAAGAACGGTTGTCAAAATTAGCCGTCCCGATGGTGGCATAATCATTATCGATCAGCATGACTTTCTGGTGAAGAAATCCCTTCTGATAGCGATAAATTTTAACACCGGCATTTTCAGCCTGTTCATAGTAAGACCATGAGGACAGATAGACCAGCAGGTGATCCGGCTTGTCGGGAAGCAAAATACGCACATCCACGCCGCGAAGAGCGGCCAGTTGCAACGCTGTCATAAGTTGTTCATCGGGAACAAAATAGGGGCTGACTATCCAGAGCCGCGTTCTGGCTGAATTGATAGCCTGGACAAAGAACAGCGTGCAGGTCTCCATTTGATCGGCGGGGCCGGAGGGTATGGGAAGAACGTGCTGATCAGAATGGGCCAGCCTGTCAGGTTCCCAATGAAGGGTGGGAACCTCATGAGTGGCCCAGTACCAGTCCTCACAAAAAGTCAATTGCAGGATATGAACACTCGGGCCTTCAAGTTTAAGGTGGGTGTCGCGCCAGTGGCCGAAGCGCGATGAGCGACCCAGGTATTCATCGCCCACATTGAGGCCACCCGCATAGGCAGTTTTGCCATCGACGATGACGATTTTCCGGTGGTTTCTGAAGTTGATGCGCAGGGGATGCGCCCAGCCGCGAGTCGTTTTGAAACCGCTAACCGCGACACCCGCGTGTTCAAGTTCACGCAGGTAACGATTGGCCAGGTTGAAACAGCCGATTTCATCATAGAGAAAATAAACACGGGTACCGGATTGCGCTTTTCTGATCAGTTTTCCCTTTAGCTGATGGCCGAGATAGTCATTTCGGATAATAAAAAATTGTACCAGTATATAGTTTCTGGCAGCATCGATTGATTCGAAAATGGCCTGGAAAGTTTCTTTTCCGTCAATCAGGAGTTGTGCCCTGTTGCCCCGGGTGATTGGTAATTTCGTTAAGGAGCTGATGACATCCTTGAATGGGTCAGGGGGATCACAGCACAGATTTTTCTCACCGGAACAGTCGATCAAACCTTTAACAATGTGGTGTAACTCAGTGTCGCCGCTACGGCGGGCTTTGATATAACCCCAGAAACGGTGTCCGCCAAAGATTAAGTAAAGTGGAAGCGCCACATAGGGAAGCTCAAGCAGGACAATAACCCAGGCAACCGTACCTTGTGAAGTACGTCCATTCATGATCACATGAATGATAGCGATAAACCCACCGATATAAAAAGCGACGACCAGGAAGACAAGCAGGTGGTAGACAATAAAGGATGAGGGTTCCATTCGCCAGTCAGGATGCGGGTCAGCGGTCGCTCCGATCTTCCGCTATTTTTTTAACAGCTCGTGTATCAGTTTACGCACTGCGGGGTGGTTGAAATCACGCCCACCGACAGCGCGATAGATTACCCGCCCTTGCTTGTCGATGAGTAGCGTGGTGGGCAGACCTTTGATGCCGTACATCTGTGAGACTTTACCTTTATGGTCAAACAGGATAGGAAAAGTTGGAAACACGCTGAGTTGGCCCATGTAGGCAAACACATGGTCGGAGTCTTCGAACTGGTTGACCGCCAGTACCACAAAGCCCTGTTTTCCCATCTCCTGGAAGATGGATTCCATCGAAGGCATTTCATGCCGGCAGGGTGGGCACCAGGTAGCCCAGAAGTTCAGCATGACAACTTTACCGCGGTAGTCGCTGAGTGAGTGCGACTTGCCATCCATGTCCCTGAGGGTAAAATCGGGTGCAGGTACCGGCGTCTTGAGCTTTGTCAGTGTGTGACTGAGTTTGGGGGTCGGGAATCCGGCCTGCACGGCAGTGGCAGGCAGGGACAGGCACAGGATGAGTATGCCCGATAGGTGCAGGTCAGGAACGCGGGGCCTTGAGAGGCGCGCAGCGCAGGTTTTTAAAAACGCCTTCATGTTTTTTACCTTTCAGAGTCCAGGAATAATGCAGTGCAACCGGCGTGTCCGGCGGCAACGCCAGGGTGGTAAAGCCCTGACTCCAGTCACCGGGCGCAAAAGTTTGTTCGTCGGGCAGCAGGGAATAGTGAAACGTTACCCCCATGCTTCGCCATTCTTTGAGCCATTGGGTTTTGGTCTTGACCGGGTGTGACTTTCCATCCTGTGTGACATAACGCCAGTCGGCTACCCGATAACTCAGGGGGTGGTCGGATTTATTTTGGATGATAGTGCCGAATATACAGTAACCCGCCATCAATTCTACCACTTTCCTGGGCAGGCCGCGCGCGCCGTAAACCGCGCGCACAAAATCCGGCAGCAACTGGATGAATTGCAGGCTGAAACCCGGATGTTGCGCTTTCCAGGACAGCAGGCCGCTGTTGTCATCAGTGAAAGTTTGTACGTCAGCATTGACCGGCGCCACCTGCACCAGAGTTAATGCAGACAGTAAAACAAGGTTTACTATCCTCAGGCCAGAACGTTTCATAAAGGCATAGTAGCCGAATTCTGACCAGAGTCCCAGTTTTTCGGTACAGACCACTAAATTAAGTGTCTCTAATATCGATCAACTTTAAGAGTGTAATGGATTATACAACCGTTCGTCCTGAGCTTGTCGAAGGAAGCTTGTCGAAGGAAGCCCTTCGGCTTTGCTCAGGAGAGCCTTGTCGAAAGGCTCAGCACGAACGTGGAACATCAGCAGTGATCCGGTATTTGGAGCAGTTATTTAATTGAAATGCAATGTCGACGTTGAGGCTAGATAACCCACGCCCAGCAACATTACGCCTATCGCAATCCAGTAGTGTTTAAAGTATTTCCTGGCTTTTTCCGGGAGCAACTTCAATGACGGGAAACTGAATATCGCACCGAAGGTGCTTTCTTTGCGTCCGGTCTGCTGTTCAGTGTAATAGCGCAGTATCAGCCGATAATAAATAATGATATAGACGTTAAATATCAGCAATACTCCGATCAGGTTTCGCATAGTATGCTCGCGTGTTATGGCCATAAAAATTCAGTAGCCTCATTTTAGATAACAGTAGAAAGTTGCTCGTTATTTCGAACCGTTATGCGATGACCTTTTACCTGGATAATACCCTTGCGACGCAGCTTTCCCATTACACTGGTGACGGTTTGACGACTGGCGCCTATCATACCGGCGATTTCCTGATGGGTAAGCGGTATGTCCAGGCTGATTTCCTGCTGATGGACTGACGGGTAACGGGCAGCCAGCCGTAACAGCAGTTTTATAATACGTAAGGCTACATCGTCAGTAGCCAAATTTAACATCATATGACCGAGTACGCGCATGCGGCAGGACAGTAAGTCGATCATTTGCAAAGCTGTATCTGGATGTTCCAGCAAAAAATCCTGAAAATTATTTTTAGGTATGGCATACATCGCGCAAGAAGTGCAGGCTTCGGCGTACACTTCACGCCTACCGCCTCGTGGTAGTTCAGCCAGGCCGAAAATTTCACCCGGCAGACAAAACCACAGAATCATTTCACGCCCCTGTGCGGAATTCTGAAATATCTTCGCCCGGCCATCCTTGAGAATGTAGACATTATTCCCTGGATCACCCGCTTGAAAGATATAATCTCCTTTGCGGTATTCCTTTCGGTATGAAACGGATAACAAATGGTCACGATCATCGGGTTTTATCTGGGATAAAAAATCCGATGGTGGCGCAAACCAGAGTTGATCCATCTCCATTCCCTGCATTAATTAGTGTTCTTCAATCATGGACCTGTCTTTATTCGACAGAATGTCAGCCAGCTGACATTTTACAGGCAGGTACTGTGGTCTACTTATTATTGACTTATGCCCACCTTAGCATAATTAATGATGAAATAGTGGCTGGTAGAGTTAAAGTTAGTTGGCCACATCTGCTTGAGTTTGAAATAATTAATTAATTTTCATATTAGTACCTTAGAAA
>CAZQVV010000181.1:0-3935 GCA_964596835.1 uncultured Thiohalophilus sp.
CTTCACGAAATAATTTTCTACAAAATGCGCAGAAAATTATTTCTAAGGTACTAATTAGTCTCTATTTTGGGGTGTCTCCTCTTATCGGCAGATCGCCATGAATCTTTATATCGGGGGGGAGGGTGGATATTTGACTCGACTATCACCGCTGCCCGATGAATATCATGCTTTGTTATCAACGGGATAAGGATCATTTTTTAGGCGTAGCAGCGGACCGTTTTCCGAAGCCAGAAAAATATCACCTGTTTCGGCTACGGCAATCTGTAGTACGGCGAGTAGATCGACGCCGCCTTCAGGCGCTCGCTCGGCCTGCACTACTTTACCGCAACTCTGGGCATCATTCTTGCCTGCGGGAAAGAGATCTTCCCCTGCGTCAGGTAACGTTTCTGTTTCAACGTGAGCCAGGTACATGCGCCGTTTCAACTTACCCAGATAATGCATGCGGGCGACGACTTCCTGTCCGGGATAACAACCCTTGGTGAAACTGACGCCGCCCAGGGTGGAATAGTTGACCATCTGCGGGACAAACGCTTCCCGGGTGCGGGCCACGATAGTCGGAATTCCGGCCTGGATGTCCAGCCAGTTCCAGACAGGATACCCAACGGGCGTCGCGTCCGTTTGCAGCGTCTGCCAGAGTCTGTTGATGGTGGGTGCTTGAGCATGGATTTGAAAGCGGGGAACATCGCCTGCGAGTCGGATCACGATCAGATTGTTTTCATGTATGACCTGATGGGTATTTTGGGGCGGATGAGTGATCTGTTTGGCCAGTAGCGCCGAGGCATCCGCGCCAGCCAGGCCGATATTCATCCATTCATCACTGATATCCTCCAGGGTGACCTTGCTGCGCAACACGAACATGCGCAGACGCTTGAGCGTTGCCTCCAGCAGATCGCGGGCCAGTAACAGGAAATAATCATCACCTGTTTGAAAGACTCGCAGGCTAGCCAGCATCCGCCCTTTGGGATTGCACCAGGCATTGATCTGGCTGAGCTGGGGAGTGATTTCCCGGATGTCATTGGTGAACTGGTTTTGCAAAAAATCAGCGCGGTCCTCACCCGAGACTTTGATTAGCCCCTGGGGGGACAGATCTGCCAGTAGGGTGGTGCTCAGCGCCGTCTTACGCTCCTGTTCCGGGTGGCCAAAGGAAGCCACCTGGCCTTGTTCGATGACTGCGCCGTGGGTAGAAAGAAAGTCTTGCCATGATCTGTTTACGGGGTTATTTGTAGGGCTATTCATAAAATCACCAGAATAAAAGTTCAAACGTGTCATTTGTCGGATTCCGGATCTTAATCTATTATTGTATGGCTACGCAGGATTAAGCAAACCAATCAGCATTTTGCCTTCAATCGTGTACAATCTGCTTTAATAACAAAGATGGATAAAACCGGTTCTCTGATGCTAACAAAAACTCACCGTCCCAAGTACCTCAATGTGCTGAAAATATATTTGCCGGTGACGGGGGTGGCGTCTATTCTCCACCGAATATCAGGGGTCTTGTTATTTCTTGGCATCCCCTTTCTTATTTATGCGCTTTCATTATCCTTACGCAGTCCCGAAACCTTTGCCCAGGTTACCGCCTTCTTCGATAATGTGTTCATGCGTGCGTTTGGCTTGATATTACTGTATTCACTGGCACACCACTTTTTTGCCGGCATTCGTTTTTTACTGCTGGATCTGGATGTGGGTATTGACTTGAAGACAGCAAGAGCCAGCGCTCTGGTTGTGATACTCGCGGGGCTGGCGGTATTTGTTCTGGCCGTCATGGGGGTTCTATTATGAGCATTCGCGCCCAGGGTATGCGCGCCTGGTTGTTGCAGCGACTCAGTGGCGCCTATATTGGACTTTATCTGCTCATGGCATTATTCACTCTCGGCACAGGTCCTGCGCTTGATTATACGCGCTGGCATCATTTGCTGAGTCAGCCGGTCGTCTCGATTGCCAGCCTGCTGTTTTTCTTTTTTATTCTCATTCATGCCTGGGTGGGCATTCGGGATGTACTACTTGATTATGTGCAACTCACCGCGCTGCGTTTCAGTATTTTGATAGTGCTGGCGCTGGGATTATTAACGATGGGGATCTGGGTAAGTATGATTTTATTTTCAGTGGTGCGCTTATGAGTATGGATCTGCCCCGACGCCAGTTCGATACGCTGGTGATTGGCGCGGGCGGGGGTGGCTTGCGTGCCGCATTGCAACTGGCCCAGGCCGACGCCAATGTGGCGGTGGTATCCAAGGTTTTTCCAACGCGCTCGCACACGGTTGCCGCCCAGGGGGGCATCAATGCCGCCCTGGCCAACGTGTTGCCGGATAACTGGCACTGGCATATGTACGATACCATCAAGGGCAGTGACTATCTTGGCGATCAGGACGCGATTGAATACATGTGCCGTGCCGCCTCGCATCTGGTGGTCGAACTGGAACATGCCGGTGTGCCATTCAGTCGCCTGGACAACGGCAAGATTTATCAGCGCCCCTTCGGCGGCCAAAGCCAGAACTTCGGTGGTGAACAGGCGGCGCGTACCTGTGCTGCGGCGGACCGTACCGGTCATGTGATTCTGCATACGCTCTACCAGCAAAATATCCGCGCCAAAACCCATTTTTTTGATGAATATTTTGCCATTGATCTGATCCGTGATGACAACGGTTTCATTCTCGGTGTATTAGTGCTGGAAATTGAAACCGGTGAACCCCTGCTAATTGAAGCCAAGACCACCCTGCTGGCCACGGGCGGAGCCGGGCAGTTGTTTCGCACCAACACCAACGCGCACATCAATACCGGCGACGGACTGGCCATGGCCCTGCGTGCCGGGATTCCTTTGCAGGACATGGAGTTCTTCCAGTTTCATCCCACCGGTGTTGCCGGGCGTGGCATGCTGATTACCGAAGGGGCGCGAGGCGAAGGCGGGTATTTAATTAACAAGGATGGCGAACGCTTCATGGAACGCTACGCACCGCATGCCAAGGATCTCGCCAGCCGGGATGTGGTCAGCCGTGCCATTTTTACCGAAGTGAAGGAGGGTAGGGGCTGTGGCCCTGACGCGGACTATGTTTTGCTGAAACTGGATCATCTTGGTAAGGAGGTGCTGGAAAAGCGTCTGCCCGGAATCTGTGAAACCAGCCGCACCTTTTTGCATATCGAACCGGCGGAAGAGCCCATCCCGGTCTATCCCACTGCGCATTACACCATGGGGGGGATCCCCACGAACCGCTTCGGGCAAGTGGTGGTGCCGGTGGAGCAGGGCGAGGAATCCATCCCCGGACTTTATGCCGTGGGGGAGTGCGCCTGTGTCTCGGTGCACGGCGCCAACCGGTTAGGCGGCAACTCCCTGTTAGACATCGTGGTCTTTGGCCGCGCGGCGGGTAATGATATTATCCAATTTCTTAAGAACAATCGTTATCACCGTAAAATTGATGAGAACAGTGTACAGGCCGCGCTGGATCACCTGCATCGTTGGGATAAAAAGGATGAAGGTGAATCGGTCGCGGGAATACGCGCCGATCTGCAAGCTGTAATGGAAGAGTATTGCGGTGTTTTCCGCACCGAAGAAATTTTGAAGCGGGGCGTGGAGAAAGTACTGGAAATCGAAAAGCGCATGGAACATGTGCGCCTGAAGGATCACAGCAAGATCTTTAATACCGCGCGCATCGAAGCGCTGGAAGTGGAAAACCTGCTCGATCTTGCGGTTGCCACGGTCACCTCCGCGCTGGCGCGGCAGGAAAGTCGTGGCGCGCATTCAAGAATTGACTATCCTGACCGAAATGACAAGCAATGGCTTAAGCACAGCCTGTTTTTCAAGGAAGGCCGGCGTCTGGATTACAAACCGGTGACCCTGCAACCTCTCTCGGTCGAAACTTTTCCGCCCAAACCAAGGGTCTATTAATGCCATGTACTAATGGGGTGACTGATTATGCGACACGAAATTCTCGTTCCCACGC
>CAZQVV010000182.1:0-3772 GCA_964596835.1 uncultured Thiohalophilus sp.
ACAACTTAAGCTGGGCAAGGGTTGGCGACCCCGCTCCGGTGAGCTGAATAGTTACAAGGTTAGTAACTTATGTGGAGATCCCTCAGTCTTCAGACTGCATCCAAACACAGCCGCCGCCGCTGGCGTCATCGATCGCCTGCAGCCGCGCCTGGTGCGCCTTTTGCTCCCGCTCACTGGGATAAATCACCTTGATCGCGGCGCGATCAACGGCCAGTGGCCGCCGATCGCTGACTGGGTTCTGGCCAGCTTCTTCTTTGCCGCCCAGCGCCAGAGGAGTCTGCCCGCCGCTCATGGCTAGCCAGGTTTCCGCCAGAATCTCCGCATCCAGCAACGCACCGTGCAGCTCACGCGCCGAATTGTCGATGTTATAACGTTTACACAGGGCGTCGAGGCTGTTCTTCTGCCCAGGGTGCATTTTGCGCGCCAGCGCCAGCGTATCCAGCACCGTGCAGAATTCACTCACCGGCGGCGCGGCCTTGTCCAGCAATGTCAACTCATGGTTGATAAAACCCACATCGAAACGGGCATTGTGAATGACCAGCTCCGCACCGCGAATAAAGTTGAGAAACTCCTCGGCGATATCGGCAAAACGGGGCTTGTCTTCCAGCATCTCGTTGCTGATGCCATGCACCTCCATAGCGCCTTCGTCGATCTCCCGATCAGGGTTGAGATACTGATGGTAATTTCTGCCAGTGATGCGCCGGTTGATGACTTCAACACAACCGATCTCGATAATGCGATGGCCCTGGGCAGGCTCCAGGCCGGTAGTTTCCGTATCAAGAACGATGTAACGCATGATTCAGTGGCGAGTAGCTAGTGGCGAGTGACCCGGAAAGTCTAACATATCTTTTCCCCTGCTATGCTTATGCTATAAACGATATAGTCGGAGATTGGGGATTTTTATTAATGATTAAAAAAACTACAAAACAATCAGACGATAATATTCGTGACAGGCGCTATCATGAAGCCAAAGGGCTGCGGGAACTGTTTGCTTCGCAGTGGCGTTATTTCCTGACAATACTGGAAAGTGGTGGAGGGAAGTCAGGTGAGATCACACAAGATCCGGCATTAGTCACCAATGCAATCGAAACCGTTATTGACGGTACAGATAAACGTATCCGCGCCATAGGAACTTATAAAAAAAGGCTCAGGGACACCGTCCACATGACGCTGGATTACATTGATACCGCTGTTGCCAGTATTCCCGAGGCTATCCGGGTTGATAAAGACAGTTTTTCGCACAATCCTGTAATTAATGCCTTTTTTGTTAACATGGATGATATACGAAACATTTTTAGCACATCACATGAATTGCAGAACTTCTTCAGAAAAACCGAGTATGCGTCATGTGATGACGCTTATGCCATACTTTTTGTTACCCGCGGTGAAAAAACAGTCCTCGGCAAGATCCTTCAAGATGACATGCTGGTGAGCGAAGTGAAACAAACGGCGGTTAACTTTTCAAACTATGAAATTGTGGCGGTATGTGATTCTGAGGAGGGAGCCAGACGGGGGCTAAAAGAATTTATATTTACCCATATCGTCAAATACGTTTCTGCACACATGCTGCATATTCGCCAGCAACAACAAGAGCAAATCAACAAGGGCCATATGAAGGTTTGCATCAGCGGAGTCTGTAATCCAGAGGTTTACCTGACTGAGTTGATAAACCAGCTCACCACCCCCGGCCCCTTGTTAACCCACAAAAAAGTCCCGCTACGGCTCAACAAAATGGGCATAAAGGTAGACGAGAATTCAGCGGAAACCGTCAATGAATTTACCGCGCATACGTTTCAAATAGGGAAACAGCCTCCCCGCGTAGTCACCATCGTGCGTTATCCACGGGATGAGATGTTAACCAATACAGCATTATTCTAAAAGTAAGTGTTCCGAATTCCTGTTCACTATCAGGCTTTACGTTCGTGGTGAGCCCTTCGACAAGCTCAGGGCGAACGGTTTTGACTGAACAGGAATTCGGAACACTTACTTAGCAGGAACCAGCCCGATCTTTATCGGGTGTTGTACGTGTGTGGACGGGCTCTCTGTGGCATAATGCCCGGCCTTTTTACCCGCTATTTACGCTCTGGAAGTTCCTCTCTTGATTACAACTGCGAATATCACCATGCAATTTGGGGCTAAGCCCTTGTTTGAAAACATTTCCGTCAAATTTGGTAACGGCAATCGCTACGGCCTGATTGGCGCCAACGGCTGTGGTAAATCCACCTTTATCAAAATCCTGGGCGGCGATCTGGAACCCACCTCGGGCAATATTTCAGTAGATGTAGATGAACAGGTCGGCAAGCTGGGACAGGATCAGTTTGCTTTCGAGGACAATACGGTACTGGACACAGTCATCATGGGCCATGCGCGTCTGTGGCAAATAAAGCAGGAACGCGACCGTATTTATTCGCTGGCCGAAATGACTGAAGAAGACGGCATGAAGGTGGCCGATCTGGAAGTCGAGTTTGCCGAACTGGATGGCTATACCGCCGAATCCCGCGCCGGCGAATTATTGCTGGGTCTTGAAATTGCACTGGAACAACATAACGACCTGATGAGCGCCGTCGCCCCGGGCTGGAAGTTGCGCGTGTTGCTGGCCCAGGCGCTGTTCGCCAATCCGGATATTTTGCTGCTCGACGAACCCACCAACAACCTGGATATCAACACCATTCGCTGGCTGGAAAAAATGCTGAACGAACGCAACAGCACCATCATTATCATTTCTCACGATCGCCACTTTCTGAATAGCGTATGCACCCATATGGCGGATCTGGATTACGGTGAACTGCGCGTCTATCCTGGCAATTACGACAACTACATGACCGCTTCCACCCAGGCCCGTGAGCGCCTGTTGTCGGATAACGCCAAGAAAAAAGCCCAGATTAACGAACTGCAATCCTTTGTCAGCCGCTTTTCCGCCAATGCATCGAAAGCCAAACAGGCCACGTCGCGAGCCAAACGGATTGAAAAAATCCAGCTCGAAGAAGTCAAACCCTCCAGCCGTCAAAGCCCTTTCATTCGTTTCGAACAGGAGAAAAAACTCTATCGCAATGCCTTTGAGCTGGAAAACCTGAGCAAGGGTTACGCTGATCAACCCTTATTCACGGATCTCAGCATGCTGGCGGAAGTGGGCGAACGTATCGCCGTGATCGGCCCTAACGGTATCGGTAAAACCACCCTGTTACGCACCCTGGTGCATGATCTCGCACCGGATAGCGGCAAGGTTAAATGGTCAGAGAACATCAATATCGGTTACTACGCACAGGATCACTCTGACGATTTTAGCAACGACATGTCCCTGTTCGACTGGATGAGCCAGTGGATGAAACCCAGCGATGATGAACAATCCGTGCGCGCGGTACTGGGACGGATGCTGTTCTCTCAGGATGAAATCAAAAAGTCCGTGACTAAAATTTCCGGTGGTGAGCAGGGCCGGATGCTATTCGGCAAGCTCATGCTGCAACAACCAAATGTACTGGTGATGGATGAACCCACTAATCACCTGGATATGGAATCTATTGAATCCCTGAACCTGGCCCTGGAAAACTATCCCGGCACCCTGGTTTTTGTCAGCCATGACCGGGAATTCGTATCCTCCCTGGCGACCCGGATTATTGAACTGACATCGACCGGTATCCACAACTACAGCGGCAGTTACGACGACTACCTGCGTAGTCAGAACTGAGGTATCCCCACAAAATAATGTTTAAAATTAAGTCGATAAAAGAAATATCCGCCAATAAACGCGAATAAACGCGAATAAACGCGAATA
>CAZQVV010000183.1:0-3749 GCA_964596835.1 uncultured Thiohalophilus sp.
AAACCCATCAGCACGTTACCGATTAATACCCCGCAGCTTGCTGCGGGGTAGTTTAATTTAGGCTGAGGTACCCCACGAATAAAGGTAAAAGTCTTCATGGTTGTATTCTGCGCCGTAGGCACATCAACATAAAAGAGTGGCGTTTATTCGCGGATATTTCTTTTACCTGTCTAATTTTAGATCGCCTGTTTCGGGTAAAGGGTACTCACCGTGTTACTAAAAGCCAGGCGGGTTTCGTGGATCAGATCATCCAGATCGCGGTCTTCCAGTTCGAGTGTGCCCCAGATACTGGTATCGATGGGCAGATCATCATCGGCGGAGTAGGGGGGTTCAATGGTATTGGCGATGGCATTGGCCAGCGAGACGGCGGCGGTTTCCTGTGGATAATGCTGGGCATCGGCGGGACGATGATGAAAGCTGACCGGCTCTACCAGGGAGTCAGGCAATTTCCAGTGGCGTAGCAATTCGCCGCCGAGGGTCGCATGGTCGAAACCAAAGACATCGATTTCCAGCCGGGTGACGTTCTCGCAGGCTTCGTTCATGCCTTGAAGCACCTTGCGTGAGCGCTCGGGTTCGGTGAGATACATGACCAGTTTACCGACATCATGCAGGAGGCCGGCAATAAAAAAGCGTTCCGAATTGCGGATTTGCAACTTCGTGGCAATGATGCGGGTCGCGGCGGCGCAGGTCAGGTTGTGGTACCAGAAGGTGTCGATACTCACCAGTCCCTCCGGGAATTGCCGGAATTTTCCGATGACACTGGTGGCCAGCACGAGATCCCGCAACTGGTGGGTGCCAATAATGGTGATGGCCATGCTGACCGTGTCTATTTTCGAGGGAAAACCATAGAAAACACTGTTGACTATTTTCAGCAGGCGGGCGCTTAATGCGGCGTCCTGTGAAATGAGATCACCGATATCGGCTGCGGAGCAGCCGGGATCGTTGACCATATCATTAAGACGGATGGCAATGTCCGGCAGAGACAGTTGATTCAGGTTGGCGGTAATTAAGGCGGTAGGCGGGCTGATGGCCATAATAATCCGGTTCTCTGTTTTTAATTTAGGTTATAAATTTCCGGCTTTTACAAATGGAATATTCGTTGAAATCCGTGTCCTCTGGTTGCAAAAGTAGCTTATATCTCATATATCAGTTCTTGTTTTATGCACATAACTTATCCTGAGTGCAGGAAAAACTGGAATTCAGGGTTTAAGTAAATTAGCATATAAAACAGTAGGATGATGATAAGAATTATTTATTTTATTTCTTGAAATATAAGGGATTCCCCTGAGTGATGCAATGATTAAAAAAAAGACAGTCCGTTTATCAATTGCCGGTATGAGCTGTGCCGGTTGTGTTGCCAGCGTAGAAAAGGCGATGCAGTCGGTGGAAGGTGTAGATGAAGTGCTGGTAAATTTTGCCGAGCACACTGCGGATGTCACGGGTACGGCCAGTGTCGAGGCCCTGGTGACCGCCGTCAGACAGGGCGGCTATGATGCCGCCGAACTGCGCGGCATCGATGACGAGTCGGAGAAGGAAGCCGCCGAAATGGCCCATTACCGGGCGCTGTTGCGCAAGGCGGGCGTCGCGTTTGCCCTCGGCGGACCCCTGTTCATTGCCGGGATGCTCGGCCTCCTGCCGCCGCTGGACACCGTGGCCGGACGGCAGTTCTGGGGGGTTGCCGGTGCGCTGACCCTGGGCGTGATGATCTATGCGGGGGGACATTTTTTCACCGGCGCCTGGAAATCCTTCCATAATCATCTGGCCAATATGGATACCCTGATTGCCCTGGGTACAGGGTCAGCCTGGGGTTATTCTACGGTCGTCCTGCTGTTTCCGCATGCGGTGCCGGTGCTGGCCCAGCATGCCTATTTTGAAGCGGCCGCCATTATTATCGCCCTGATTAACTTTGGTTCGGCGCTGGAAATGCGCGCGCGGGGCAAGACCTCGGAGGCGATTAAGCGCCTGATTGGCCTGCGTCCCCGGACGGCCATCGTGCTGCGAGACGGAAAAGAAGAAGAGATTCCTATCAGTGAAGTCGGACTGGATGAGACCTTGCGTGCCCGCCCGGGCGAATGTATTGCCGTGGACGGTATTGTTCTCGAAGGTCAGTCACGGGTGGATGAGTCCATGCTCACCGGTGAACCCATGCCGGTCGAAAAGACAGCCGGGGATGAAGTAGTTGCTGGCAGCATTAACGCCCGCGGCAGCTTTCTGTATAAATCCACCCGTATCGGTGGGGATACCGTGCTGGCCCAGATCATCGAGCTGGTGCGCCATGCCCAGTCCAGCAAACCCGCCATTGGCCGCCTGGTGGACAAGGTGGCGGGGGTCTTTGTCCCGACCGTCATGATCATTGCCGTGCTAACCTTTCTGGCCTGGATGAATCTAGCGCCGGATCGAGGTATTAGCTATGCCCTGGTCAGCAGCATGACGGTGCTGATTATCGCCTGTCCCTGTGCGCTGGGATTGGCGACGCCGATTTCAATCATGGTAGCTGTGGGCCGGGCGGCCGAGCGCGGCATCCTGATCCGCAATGGCGAAGCCCTTCAGCAGGCCGGGCATCTGACCACCATCGTCGTGGACAAGACCGGCACCGTGACCGAGGGTGCTCCCGGCGTCACGGATATTGTCAGCGCCGGGAACTGGACGGCGGACGAATTGCTACAGTATGCCGCCAGCCTGGAAGCCGGTTCGGAACATCCGCTGGCGACGGCTATTGTCAAGGAAGCCGACGGGAAAGCCCTGCCTCTGTTTAAGGCGGCGCAGTTTGAGGCCGTGGCCGGACATGGAGTCAGAGGTGAGGTTGAAGGTAAGCATTTACTTCTGGGTAACGAACGCCTCTTGCAGGAGGCCGGGGTGGTGCTGGATGACTGGGTCGAGCAGGCGGCGGCGCTGGCGGCAAAAGGCCGTAGCGCCATGTACCTGGCCTGTGACGGGCAGGTGGCCGGGTTGCTGGCCGTCGCCGATCCGGTCAAGGCGGATTCTCGCGAGGCCATCGCTCGCCTGCATGCCAATGGGCTGAAGGTGGTGATGCTGACGGGTGATCACCACATCACCGCCGAAGCCGTGGCTCATGAAGTCGGCATCGACAGCGTGGTGGCTGAAGTTCTCCCGCAGGAAAAAGACCAGCACGTGGCCAGATTGCAGGAACAGGGTGAAATTGTCGCCATGGTGGGTGACGGCATCAACGATGCCCCGGCGCTGGCGCGCGCCAATGTGGGCTTCGCCATCGGTTCGGGCACGGATGTCGCCATCGAAAGCGCCGACATCACCCTCATGCGCGGTTCTTTGCACGGCGTAGCCGATGCGATTTCCCTCTCTCGTCTGACGCTACGCAACATCAAACAGAATCTGTTTGGCGCGTTTATTTATAATACCCTCGGTATTCCCATCGCTGGCGGCATTTTATTTCCCCTGTTTGGCATCCTGCTCAACCCCATAATTGCCGGCGCGGCTATGGCCATGTCATCGGTGACGGTGGTAACGAACGCCAACCGCCTGCGTCTTATCAAGCTCGATTAAAGGATATTGCCCATGTTGGTGAACATAGCAGGTTTGTTAGTCATCGGTTTTATAGTCTGGTGGTTTTGGCTGGCGGGTAGTTAGTAGCTGGTGGCCGGAAAAATCAGGTTATATTTTGCCGCTAAACCGCTAAATAAGCGTTCCGAATACCAGTACACTTTAGGCGCTACCGTTTGTCCTGAGCCTGTCGAAGGAAGCCTGTCGAAGGAAGCCTGTCGAAGGAAGCC
>CAZQVV010000184.1:0-3706 GCA_964596835.1 uncultured Thiohalophilus sp.
AGCTTCCTTCGACAAGCTCAGGACGAACGGTAATTCATCAAAGTGTGTTGGTATTTGGAACAGCTAGGATAACGGTAATTCAGGATCTTACCTGTCGCGTCTACTTGAAACGTTTATCCCAGCGCTTGAAGCGTTTGCGGCAATAGGCATCCAGCTCCTGATAGTTGCGGAAGTAAAACTGAAAACTTTTTTCCGCCGGTTCATCAAATTCGCAGTAATCGTTGCTGTAGTCGCGGCATAATTGTGGTCGGGTTTCATATATTCCACAGCGTCCGTCTTTCTGTAGAAATTGGCACAGGCTCATCAGTAGCAGGAACCAGCCATCCTCGTCCTTGTAGACCCGCACATTTTTGTGCGCCAGTTGCCACGCCAGGTGATCAAAGTCAGAAATAGATCGCGGGGTGTCGATAGACTGGGTAATATAATCGCAACACTTGTCGCCGGGGCAACGGCTGCATTTGTCCCCGGGCGTGGATGCCCCGGATCGGGCTGGTTTTACAGATGACATTTGCTGCGCTCGGGATGATAATCAGGCCATAAACACCCCTGCAACATGCTGATGGGTTTCCCTACTGGACTTCGCGCTTCGCTCTACCCATCCTGCCGTTTTTTTTTCGCTGCAAGCAGCGGGGAATGACACACGACTAAAAATTAGACAGTATATCAGCCCATTCTGAATCGGAACAGTAGAAATATGCCAGATACCAGCCTCTCCCTTACTGCAAGATCGTCATTCAAAGATAATCCTGAATTCGGTCAGGCTATCGTGCGCATGCTGATCTGGATTACGGTGACGGCCCTGGTTTTTATCGGCGCCTATCGTGATTATTATCCCGGGAACTATCTTGGCTATTCACTGTTTACCGGCATTTTCCTTGTGGTCAGTCTTTTTATTCTTTATTCCATTGTTAAAACGCCGCGTTCACGCTGGCGCGTATATGCCACCATTCCTTTCGATGTGGCCTCGATCAGTGCGGTCATGTTGCTCACGGAGAGTGGTCCGTTCAGCCCCTGGTTTCTGTTCTACCCCTGGCTTTATATCGGTTATGGTGTTCGCTACGGGCGGGTTGAACTTTTCTCCACTACGATCCTCAGTTTTTTCGCCTTCCTCTTCATTGTGTTCTATACCGGAAGCTGGCAGGCCCACAGCATCGATACCATTGCCTATTCCATTTTTATGCTGACCCTGCCCTTTTATCTCAATATCATGATTGGCCGCATCAAACGGGCACAACAGGAAGCGGACCGCGCCAACCAGGCCAAGAGCGAATTTCTCGCCACCATGAGCCATGAAATCCGTACGCCCATGACCGGTATTTTGGGGATGACGGAATTACTGGAAGAGACAAAACTGGATGACACCCAGAAAGACTACGTTGAAGGTCTAAAAGAATCCTCCGTCACCCTCCACTCGCTGATCAATGATGTGCTGGATCTATCCAAGATTGAGGCGGGTAAATATCAGCTCGACCATTCGCCTTTTAACCTGGAACGGGTGGTAAAAGCGGTGGTTAATATCTTCCTGCCGCAGACGGATAAAAAAGGCATTCGTCTTGAATACCAGTTGCAGGCGGGTTTGCCCGAAATGGTGGTGGGCGATCACAACCGGCTGCGCCAGATCTTGTTGAACCTGATTAGCAATGCGGTCAAGTATACCGATGAGGGCTATGTTAGACTCACCGTGCATAAACCCGATGACAGGGGTGATATTGATACCCTGCATTTTGAAATCGAGGACACGGGCATCGGCATAGAGAAAAATCAGTTGCAGCATATTTTCGAACCTTTTTACCAGTGCCAGACTGATCCGGCCGAACAGCGTCATGGTACCGGTCTGGGCACGACGATTTCCTCCAAGCTGGTCAATGCGATGTATGGCACCATCGGCGTCAACAGTGTATACGGCAAGGGCAGTACCTTCTGGTTTAAACTACCACTCCCGGTTGTTGATAGCCCTGCCCATACACAAATCTCATCCAGCCCGGCAGAAGGCGACTCGGCACGCAAGTTAAAGATACACATACTTCTTGCTGAAGATACGCCCATTGTTGCCAAAGTAATCAGCACCTTTCTCAAGCAGGAAGGCTATCGCGTGACCCATGCGAATAATGGCAAAGAAACACTCGATGCGCTGAAAGAAAATCCGGATATCGATTTGGTGCTGATGGACATGCGCATGCCGGAAATGACCGGGCTGGAAGTAACCCGGCGCTGGCGCCAGATTGAAGAGCAGGGCAAACATATTCCCATTATTGCCCTGACTGCAAATTCGACTACGATTGAACGTGATCAGTGCTTTGCCGCCGGCATGGATCATTTCATCACCAAACCTGTCAGCCGGGCGCGGTTATTCGAGGTTATTCACGAATTTTACTGAGCCGATACGCGACTCGATTGGGGTGGGAAAATGCGCGGTGCAGTAGATGCAAAGGCAGAATTGCGCGCCCTGATTCAGGGTGATCACGACTGTTTTTTCAATATAGCGCGGGCGGCTTTGACCAGTGCATCCACGGTGCCGGCTTCGGAGGCCGAATGGCCGGCATCAGGGATAATATAAAGCTCGGCCATGGTCCAGGTCTGGTATAGCGCCCAGGCGCTTTCCATGGGACAGATCATGTCATAGCGTCCCTGGACGATGGTGCCGGGAATGCCATTGAGTTTATGCGCATCACGCAGGATCTGGTCGTTTTCCAGAAAGGCGTTATTCATGAAGTAGTGGGTTTCGATGCGCGCCAGACTGAGCGCGGTGAAGGGATCGCTGATGTGTTCCAGCACACTTTTCATGGGCTTGAGGTTGGCCGTGCGCCCCTCCCAGATGGCCCAGGCCTTGGCCGCCGCCATGCGCTGGATCTCATCATCCCCCGTCAGGCGCCGGTAATAAGCTGCGAGCAAATCATCCTGCTCATCTTCCGGTATCAGACGGGTGAAATCTTCCCACAGATCAGGATAGATGCGGCTGGCGCCATACTGGTAACGCCAGTCAATTTCCTTTGCCCGGCAGAGGAATACCCCGTGCAAAATCATCGCCAGCACGTTTTCCGGATGGGTTTCGGCATAGATCAGCGATAACGTTGCGCCCCAGGAACCGCCAAACAAGACCCACTGTTTCACGCCCAGCTGGTGGCGAATCACTTCCATATCGTCAACCAGCGCCTGGGTATGGTTACCGGTCAGCTCGGCATGGGGACGGGAGCGACCGGCGCCACGCTGATCAAAGAGAATAATACGCCAGGCTTCGGGATCGAAAAAACAGCGGTGCCAGGGCTCACAGCCCGCGCCGGGGCCGCCATGCACAAACAGAACCGGGATACCCTCGGGATCGCCGCATTCCTCAACATAGAGAATGTGCGGACCTTCGACAGCAATGCTATGGGTCGCATAGGGTTTGATGGCGGGGTACAGAGTCTCCATTGTTTATAGTGTAGCTGCTTGATCGCATCGAGCCACATTTTGAGTTACAGAGGTTATTCAAGAGGATGTTGATCCGTACCCAGTAGGGTGGGCACGATTCTTGTGCCCACGCAGAAAGCGGTGCTAATCGGCGTAGTCTGCAGACCCTGCATTATTTATTATTCCTGATTCGTCACACGATGAGTTATTGGGCACATTGACTGATTATGCGACACGAAATTCTCGTTCCCACGAGGAGCATGGGAATCAGTAATCACCGTTCGTCCTGAGCTTGTCGAAGGAAGCTTGTCGAAGG
>CAZQVV010000185.1:0-3573 GCA_964596835.1 uncultured Thiohalophilus sp.
CTTACACTCATTATTACCGCGCACAATGAAGAGAACCGAATCCGAGAAAAGATCTTAAATACCCTGGCGCTCGATTACCCCCGTGAGTCGCTTGAAATCATAGTGGCCTCGGATGCCTCAACGGATGCTACTGAAGATATTGTTGCTGAATTTTGTTCGCAGGGGGTCCGATTGGTTCGGGCAGATGAGCGCAAAGGTAAAGAATATGCGCAGTTGCAGGCCATCAGGGCTGCTAAGGGGGAGATTCTGGTGTTCTCTGATGTTGCAACCGGAATTGATAAAGATGCACTGAAATTAATTGCTGAAAGATTTTCAGATAAAAAAATCGGGGCGATTTCGAGTGAGGACAAGTTTATCAGCGAAGATGGCAGTATTGCCGGTGAAGGTGCCTACGTGAAATATGAGATGTGGTTGAGGAAACTCGAATCAGAAGTTTATAGTCTTGTCGGATTGAGCGGTTCTTTTTTTGCTGCCCGTCGTTGTATTTGCAAGGACTGGGATATCAGTATACCCAGTGATTTTAATACCGCGCTGAATTGTGCCCGTCAGGGCTATATTGCCGTTACTGACCAGAACGTCATTGGATATTATAAAGACATAAAAAATAAAAAAGGAGAATATGCAAGAAAATTACGCACGGTAATCAGAGGTATATCAGCAGTGATGAGTAAGCCCGATGTGCTGAATCCGTTCACATATGGTTTTTTTGCCTTTGAGGTGTGGAGTCATAAAATTATGAGATGGGTGGTGCCGTGGTTCTTGCTGGCATTACTTGTTAGCTCGGTTCTGTTGGCCCCGGTACATCCGGTTTATGCCGTGATATTAGTTTTACAGGTTCTGTTTTATGGCCTGGTTTTTGTCGGCGCCGTTGTTCCCGCCTTGAGACATGTTCCAATGATTAAAGTCCCGTTTTATTTTATTGAGGTAAATGCTGCAATAGCACACGCAACTATCGCTTATGGTCTGGGTAAACGGGTCACTGTCTGGATACCTACAAAAAGATAAATGTTTTATCATTTACCGCCAGCAGGCGATCCTGTTCTATGGAAACCTTCTTCTTCATCGCTGGTCGATGCCCGGAAACACTTCGAACCATATGATACATTTTTCTATCATTCAGGCGCAGAATCTCTCGCTGCAGCCATTATTTCTATTATTTCGCATAAAGGTGTTGATGCGCCGGAAGTGATACTTTCAGCCTATTCCTGTCCTGAACTGGTCAGCGCAATATTATATGCAGGCGCAAAGCCGGTTCTAGTGGATTTAGAATATCAGCGGCCCTGGATCAATATTGCCGATCTGGAAAATAAAATCCGCAAAAATACCGTCGCGGTAATAGGGGTTAACTTATTCGGCATCCCTGAACAGCTGGAGAAAATGGATGAGATTTGCAATAAACATGGCATTAGCCTGATTGAAGATAGTGCGCAATCGTTTCCTGACATAACAGATAACAGGTTTTGGCGAGGCGATTTTATCGTATTAAGTTTTGGTCGAGGCAAACCGATCAGTACGTTAGGGGGAGGCGCATTACTATGCAGGAACCAGGAACGGGTTAAAGCCCTTCCTGAAGAATGGGTGAACAGGGAAAAGAGTTCTAAATCAGAGTTAGTAAAATTTCGGTTAAAAATATTTCTGTATAACCTGCTGTTGCATCCGAGATTATATTTTATCCCAAACAGCCTGCCTTTCTTAAAGTTAGGGGAAACACGATTTAAACCCCTGCTGGGGATTGAACCTATGGCAGAGGAAAACGCCTATATTCTGGAAGCGAATATAGATAACTATATAAGGACAAGGGGCGATGAAAAACGACACTGGTTGTCTGGAATTATTGCGGAGTCAACATTAATTGATTTGCCAAGGGCGTGCGCTGCTCCAGATGATATGCCTACTTTATTGAGGTATCCCGTTCTTGCCGGTTCATGCAAACAACGTGACGAATTGTATTGTAAATTAAATCAGGCGGGACTGGGGGCTAGTAAAATGTATCAAAAACCGTTAAACAAAATTCAGGGGCTTGAAACAATATTCAAGCAGCAGGGTGAGTTTCCCCATGCACAGGGATTTGCTGAGACATTATTAACCTTGCCGGTACATAAAGGCCTGACATTAAAGTGTGTGCAAAAAATAAAAGCCCATATTCAACATAGCAGTCGATAATCTGTATGGGTTAATGTGTCAGATTAGATCAAGATGAAAATGGTCGAACCTGAATCGCTAGATCTGATTGTCTTGAGGCCACAGCCAGGCGGCACCGCGTACGCCGCTGGAGTCTCCGTGCATCGGGGGTAACAGGCGGGTATCGACCCGATCAGAAAAAACGTATTGTGTCCATTGACGGGGGACGTTCTCATACAGGCGGCTGATATTGCCCATGCCGCCGCCGAGTATGATGACATCGGGATCCAGTACGTTGATGATGCTGGCTAGCCCGCGGGCGAGTCTGTTTTCGTAATCCTGTAGCGCTTTCTCCGCCAGTTCACGCCCTTGCGCGGCCTGTTCAATAATATCCTGCGGGCCTTGAGCCTGGCCGCCTGTTTCCTGATAGCGGTGGGTAAAACCGGGGCCGGACAGCCAGGTTTCAATGCAACCCTGTTTACCGCAGTAACACTGCCTGCCGGGCAATTCACTTTCACGGGGCCAGGGCAGGGGATTATGACCCCATTCTCCGCTTATCGCGTTACAGCCGACCAGCGCTTGCCTGTCGACGCAGATGCCAGCGCCGGTACCGGTACCGATAATCACGCCAAAAACAATACTCGCATCACGGCCTGCGCCATCCGTCGCTTCGGAAATGGCAAAGCAGTTGGCGTCGTTGGCGATGCGTATGGGGCGTGATAACCGGGTTTCCAGATCCTGTTGCATGGGCTGGCCGATCAGCCAGGTGGAATTGGCATTTTTGACTTTGTTGGTTGCCGGGGATATTGCACCGGGAATACCGATACCGACACTACCCTTTTCATGACAGTTGTGTTCAATTTGTTGCACAAGATCACAGATGGCTGTGAGCGTTGCGACATAATCATGTTGAGGTGTAGGAATACGGTGGCGAAATAATTCCATCCCTGTGTCATCAAGGGCAATGCCTTCCATTTTAGTTCCACCAAGATCAATACCGATGCGCATATTTTATTCTGTCTCCAGCAGTTCAGTGTCGTTGTGTGAGTAGGCGGGGGAGCACATGCACAGTAAATGCAGATTCTCTGAGCCGGTATTCTTAATACCGTGTGAACTGCCGGGCGGGATGCAAATACTGTCACCTACACTGATATCAAATGACTCATCAGCCAGCGTCATTCGGCCATGACCCTGGGTAATATGATAAATCTCTTCTGTTTGTTGGTGCTGGTGCAATAGGGTAGTTTGTCCGGGCTTGATCACAGCTTCGGCAAGGCTTTGCGCCTGGTTGCCGTGTATTGAGGGGTGAATCAGTTCCCGTATTTCGGACTGATCATGGGTGATATAAGGCAGGATATTTTTCAGTTGGCTCTTGGCAGGCATGGTTGCAGTGCTAATTTAAGAGTTTTAAATACCGAGGCGGCGAAATAAGTTTGTTCATCCTTCGACAGG
>CAZQVV010000186.1:0-3516 GCA_964596835.1 uncultured Thiohalophilus sp.
TTCGGTCGCCCAACAGGCCGGGCCTATCATTGAGTGAATGGTTGGGCTTCGCCATCAAGATCATGGCTCAGCGCCAACCTACACATGTTACCCATGGCATCGAATAACGTAAGCTGGACAGTAATGGGAGACCCTGCCCCAGTGAGCTGAATAGTTACAAACAAACTTGGCCATGCACATTAATATTTAAGTACACTTTAATAAAGGATGATCTCTCGATATAATAGCAACTGTGATCCTATTAAATCGGGGAGTAGAAATGTCCTTCAAAACACAAAACAAACGCATTCTGCACGTATGAACAAACCTTTCCCACCCCCTTCCTTTACAGGCCTTACGATAAGATAGCCGTGCTCAATTCATACTGAGGGGACTTCATTTTGAATAAATTGCTGACATCCTTTTTACTGCTGTTGCTGCCGGGCCTCTCGCTGGCCGGCACAGCCGGTGCTGAGCATAACCACCTGAATCTGACAGCCCAGGCCGTCGGCTATGCCTCTCTCGCTCTTTTCGTACTCGCCTATATGCTGGTCATGGCGGAAGAATTTATTCATTTGCGTAAATCCAAACCCGTCATTCTAGCTGCCGGTATCATCTGGGCCATGATTGGCGCCGTTTATACCAGCCACGGCTTGCCTCATGTTGCCGAAGCCGCCGTTCGCCACAACCTGCTGGAATACAGTGAACTCATGCTCTTCCTCCTGGTGGCAATGACCTACATCAATGCCATGAATGAACGCCTGGTATTCGAAGCATTGCGCTCCTGGTTGATCCGCAAAGGGTTTAGTTTCCGTCAACTATTCTGGCTCACTGGCACTCTCTCCTTTTTTATCTCGCCCGTTGCCGACAACATGACCACGGCTCTTTTGATGTCTGCCGTGGTACTGGCCGTGGGAGGTGATAATGTTCGTTTTATCAGCCTTGCCTGTATCAATATCGTCATAGGCGCCAATGCCGGCGGCGCATACAGCCCCTTTGGTGATATTACTACTCTGATGGTTTGGCAAAAGAACATGGTTGATTTTTGGGCGTTTTTCGCGTTATTCATCCCCGCAGCAGTCAATTTTGTAGTGCCAGCAATATTCATGCACTTTGCCATCCCCAATGAAAAGCCCTCGGTCTCCGATGAAATGGTCAAGATGAAACGCGGTGCCAAACGCATTATTCTTATGTTTCTACTAACGATTATCACGGCGGTAAGCTTCCATAATTTTCTTAATATGCCGCCGGTTCTCGGCATGCTCACCGGCCTGGCTTATCTGCAATTCTTTGGCTTTTACCTGCGTAAAACCCACCATAAGGATGTTCGTGCCCTGGCAGGTAACAAGACTGAGAATGTTCTTGGCGACGTTGTTCCCTTCGACATTTTCGACAAGATTTCCCGCGCTGAATGGGATACTCTGCTGTTCTTCTACGGTGTCGTGCTTTGTGTGGGCGGACTGGGTTTTATCGGTTACCTGTCACTGGCCTCAAACGTCATGTATGGCTGGGGTGCCACATCCGCCAATGTCACCATAGGGTTGCTCTCGGCCATCGTCGATAATATTCCAGTGATGTACGCAGTACTCACTATGCATCCGGACATGTCTACCGGACAGTGGTTGCTGGTCACGCTCACCGCCGGAGTAGGCGGCAGTCTGCTATCCATTGGCTCGGCTGCAGGGGTTGCCCTGATGGGACAGGCGCGAGGTAAATATACGTTCTTCAGCCACCTGAAATGGACCCCCGTGATTGCCCTCGGCTATGCTGCTTCAATTATCGTGCATATATGGATTAACAAGGGGATGTTCTAATAATTCAAGAGCCTGTCAATTTCCTTATGCCCTGGTAGAAAATTTTTCCACCAGGGCATCAATCAGCAGACGAACCTTGACCGAAAGATGGCGTCGATGCAGATAAACCGCATACAGGGCCATATCATGAAAAGCATAATCGGCCAATAGTTCCTCCAAACGTCCGGCCTGGATGTCATCGGCGACAACAAAATCGGGACACATGGCAAGCCCCAGATTTGCCAGCAACAACTGACGTACTGCACGCACACTGTTTACGGTAATCGCGCCCTGCATCGTAACAACCTGTTTTTTACCCTGTTCTCTAAACAACCATTGCTTGCCGGGAAGATTGGAATCAAAGATGGCCTGGTGTTGCGCCAGCGCAAGTGGATGCTCAGGGCGGCCTGCTTTACGCAGATAGGCGGAGCTGGCACAAACGATGGTGCGCACCGGACACAGACGCCGTGCAACCAGACTGGAATCGGGAAGATCAGCGATCCGCAGAGCCACATCCACTCCTTCGTCTGCCAAATCGATCATCCGATCCGAGAAAATAAGTTCGATTTTCAAGTCCGGCCAGGATTTTGAAAATTCAGCGATCAACGATGTTAAATACTGTTCAGCGAAGGATACCGGCGCACTGATACGCAATTCGCCCCGAGGCATATGCTCATTTACTTGCACCGAAGATTCCAGCTCGTCCAATTCAGCCAGAATCGACAGGCTGCGCTCGTAATAGGCCTGCCCGGTGGGCGTGGTACTTACCTTGCGTGTAGATCGGTTCAACAAGCGCACATTTAGGTCGCACTCCAATTGCGCCACATACTTGCTTAACAGACTTTTGGACAGGCGAGTCTTGTCCGCTGCACGAGAAAAACCACCCGCATCCACCACTGCGATAAAGGCCTTCATACAATTAAGCTTATCCATGACAGGATTGTATCCATATTGTGGACGGCCTATCAATATTTACTATATTGATAATAAATATTACACAGTCAATACTCCTGCAAACACTCACTCGTTTCACAGGAGCACAATCATGACGACCTCAAAAGCCAAACTTGCCACACTTATCTTTAGCGCCAGTATTTTCAGTGCCAGTCTGCTGCTCAGCCCTGCAACCCAGGCGGATCCAGCCAAACCAGGCCACTACCAGATCGATCCGGCACATACATCGGTGTTATTCAGCATCAATCATCTGGGCTACAGTGATCTGAACGGTCGCTTCGATGATGTAGAAGGCGAGTTTGATCTGAACCCAAAAGGCAAATCAAAACTAATTATCCGCATCAAAACAGCCAGCATCGATACTAATCATAAAAAGCGTAATGAACACCTGCGCAGCCCTGATTTTTTTAATGCCCGGCAATATCCACTTATCACTTTCACTTCCACGCAAGTGAAATACAATGCTAAAAATGAACCCATCAGCATCAGCGGCAATCTGAAACTGCATGGTAAAATTCGTCCATTAACGCTGACTATTCAGGCAAAACGCGCCGCCAATGATCCCTGGGGCAACTATCGTAGCGGCTACGCCGCCACCACCAGCCTCAAACGCAGCGACTTTGGCATGAACTACATGCTGGGCGATATTGGTGATGAAGTGAAACTGAAGATCAGCCTGGAAGCCATTCGGCAATAAAACGTTAGCCGCGATCTGAGCGAGCCTCTTTCAGAACCCGGGCAGTATCTGGCTAATTGCCTTCATCCTTCGACAAGCTTCCTTCGACAAGCT
>CAZQVV010000187.1:0-3443 GCA_964596835.1 uncultured Thiohalophilus sp.
GGCTGTCGATTTGATTATGTAGTGCCTGCTGGAAGATCATGGTCACATGGTTTGGGTATGAGCAAGGAACAGATTCAATCAGTCAAGCGCCACCTTCCGAGGGTTGTTTCCAGATTTGTGGAATGCTTATTTGGTGGCTATAGCTTCCGTCATTATGAACATGTGATTGTCTTGGGAGATGTGCCCATCAGGGGAGTATATGGTCAAGTTGTACTCGTGCACCAACCCAATTTGATTACTCCTGCTGTTAATCGTTTTAGCTCGGGAAGTGTTTCTTTTATAATCATGCGAATGCTTTTTCGAGTCCTTGCGAAGGATGTCGGATGCTTTGTTGTTCAGTCGGGCGCGATGAAAGATCAGATGATTGCTTCATATCCCGGAATTAAGGATAAAGTAACGGTCATTTCTCAACCGGCCCCTGACTGGTTGCAACGCGTTGAAATAGAAAAACGGATTCATTTTAACGATGGGCTGAAGTTATTTTACCCTGCGGCGGGATACCCTCATAAGAATCATGGCTTGTTTATGCCAGAGCCAGACAATAGTCCTTTCTTCGAGGGCCTCGACGAATTGATCGTTACTTTAAATAACTCAGAGATATTGCCATTCAGAAATATACCGGGGAAGGTTCATAATATTGGAAGGGTATCTACAGAGCGGTGTATGCAGGTTTATTCGGAAGTAGATGCACTATTTTATCCATCACTGACGGAAAGTTATGGGCTGCCGCTTGTGGAGGCGATGGTGTTGGGGCTGCCCGTTATAGTCGCGGACCTGCCATATGCCAGGTGGATGTGCGAAGACGGGGCTATCTATTTTGATCCTGAAGATATTGAATCAGCAGCAGCAGCCATTAAAGAGACTAAATGCCGATTGGCTTCCGGGTGGAGACCGGATTGGGGTGTGGCATTAAGTAAATTGCCACCCAACTGGGATGAGGTGGGGAAGCGATTTATTGAGTTATTAGAATGAAGATATCCATTATTACTGTTTGTCATAATGCTGCGGGCACAATGATGGATACGCTAAATTCTGTCCGAAAGCAAAGTTATCATCATATTGAACATATCATTATTGATGGTGCATCTACCGATAAGACACTGGATATTATCCGTGAACATCCTCCCACCCGTTGGATATCCGAGCCGGATCAGGGTATTTACGATGCGATGAATAAAGGTATCGCAATGGCTACAGGCGATGTCATCGGTTTCTTGAACGCAGACGATATTTATGCTCACAAGGACGTTCTGGCACATGTCGCCGCTGCGTTTGATAAAGAAAAGATTAAGGCATGTTATGCCGACCTGGTGTATGTGCGCGATGACCTGGAAACGGTGGTGCGTTACTACCGATCACAACGATTTAAACCAGAGCGGCTGGCTTATGGCTGGATGCCCGCTCATCCCACACTCTTTCTTCATAAAGATGTATTCACTAAATACGGTGGCTTCAAAACAGATTACAACATTGCGGCGGATTTTGAACTTTGTGCTCGTCTTTTTGGAAAGTATGGTTTGACTGCTAACTATGTGCCCGAGGTCTGGATAAAAATGCGTATGGGTGGAGTCAGTACGCGGGGTTTGAAGAGTAATTTCATTCTTTCCAAAGAAATCGTTCGTGCTTGCCGGGAAAACGGGATCAAAACGAATTTGTTTAAGGTGTGTTTGAAATACCCCCGGAAGATGCTTGAGCTGATCACGAGGCCCTCATGAAGGTGCTGGTTACGGGGGCCAGCCGGATTCATCGGCGAAAGTCTGTGCCGGGCGGTAATCTGAAAACATGCCGATTCTCGTGTGGTGGAACATCCATAGCCGTTCGGCAATCACATAAAGTCTGTTTCGGGGTCGTTATAAAGAGGAACCTGTTTTTCTTATTGCAGCAACACGCCATGTGTAAGGGCTTCATGAAATATAGTTTGATCGGGAGAATCATGGTGCCTGACAATCAGGTCAATTTTTTGTTCCCCCAGAGACATCTGTATATCCGCTATGGCCTGACAGGAATGGCGAACCGATTCATGGTCAACCTCGGGTAAATCAATAAACAGATCAATATCGCCCCCCTTCAACTCATCATTGAGGCGAGACCCGAATAAATAAATACGTGCTCCTTTATTAAAATGGGAATGCACAGCATGAACGATAACTTTCACCTGATTTTCATTCAGGCGCATGGCTACTCTCAACATAAGATTGAATGTTCTGCCAAGTTTGTAGCATCATGGTTGATAACCCATTGGCCAGAAGTAATGATTGTGTAAACACTTTGGCATCAACCATATATTCATGCACCAGTTTATTGCGCAATGCCCGGGCTTCGAGCCATTGCTGCGCAGAAATCACCCAACCTAAACGCTCAGCACGATTCAGGTTGTCAATAAAAGCCCCTGTTCGCTCACCTTTCCAGATTAACATGGCCGGTAAGAGCTTATCCCCCGCCATATCCTGAAAACGGTTGAATTTGGATACAAAAGACTCCATCATATCTTCACGTTCTGGCACTTCATCTATAGATAGTACCCAGTCCGTATCAACCTGTTGCTGTTCAAATAACCGTTTTTGACTGCGGCGAAGCCCCGCCTCTGCCTTAACCAACAATTCGATTACCTGAAGTAATCTGTGATAGTGTTGCTGCAGATTGTCTTCTAGACTCATTTTAGCCCCCCCATCCTGACCGCCTGTGAGGCTCCCTCGGGCGAGACATTGGGTGTCAGTGGATATTGAAGACATCTTAGCCTTCGCTTTTCACTAAAACAATTGCTGATTGAGCGATTCTTTCGCGGGGTATGATCCGGAAAACATATCGGTTTTCATACGCCGGGGCGCAAACGCCCCGATTTTGATGCCAAAGTCCAGCCCGGAAATGGACCAAAGTGGGGAAGCTGATCGCCGCTCATGAGTTTTGCAATTGGCTCGTTATTATGCGTATTACACTATCTATACCTGATGAGGTTGCTGAAAGGTTCCGGTCAGCCATTTCTCCCCGGAAGTCTTCCGGTGTCGTCGTGCGTTTGATTGGGCGTGATCTGGATCAGCGCGACAAGACTCTGGCCGCAGCTTGTATTGCCGCGAATCAGGATGAATCACTGCAAAAGGAAATCGACGAGTGGCAGTCATTCGATGACACGCTTGAAGAATAACGATGAAAAGGGCTTGGGGTCAGATGGCCGTGAAACTCATAATCGAGCCGATATTTGAAGCGGACTTTTGTGATTGTTCAGTATGGATTTCATCCAAAACGTTCAGCCCATGCTGCCATGGGTGACATCTCGTATGGCAAGGATCGAGCCAGTGGCGATAAGGGTAATCGACGAAGAACGCCGCAGGGTGGCGTCATATCTCCATTGTTGGCGAATCTGTACCTGCACTGCACCTTCTGGACAGGATATAGTGGACCCCAGTTTTCAGACATTAAATTAAGATGGTATCGTACTGGATTAC
>CAZQVV010000188.1:0-3402 GCA_964596835.1 uncultured Thiohalophilus sp.
TGTCGAAGGAAGCTTGTCGAAGGAAGCTTGTCGAAGGAAGCTTGTCGAAGGAAGCGTCGTGTGGAAAGGTGAACAGGCCTGGATTTATCGGGACAACCGCCGAACCCGCGCTTCCAGGCGATCCAGATCGCTGCGCAGGAGATCGACCTCATGCATAAACTGCGACAGCTCATCCGCCTCTGGCAGCAGTTCACTTTCCTGTTGCATGAATTCGCTGGCGTCATTCGCCAGGGTGTTCAGCGCCTGCTGCCACCATTGACCAACTTCGCGCACAATATTCCCCGTCTTATGTGCAATGATGTCACCCGTCAGGTGGGACAGATGCTCTTCCCAGTCGATATCCATCTCATCGAGAATGCACTTGAAGCGCTGGCCCAACTCTACATCGCCGCGAATGACCACCTCACCGGAGAACAGATCTTCGCCGGTATCCGGGCAGTCCGGTTTGATGGCTTCAAATTTTGATACCAGTGACATCTTTGCCAGCGCCAGAGGCATACCGGAAAGAACCGTATCGGCCTCGCCGGTATAGTGAGTAAGTAGCGCGATCCCATTTTCGCCGGGTAATATATATAAGGTAAGCAGCGGGGTTCCAGGCGCAGACTCCAGCTCGATGGCGATGACCCGGCCCTGTAGTTTGGCGAGTTTTTCCTGCACCTGCGGATCAAGAGCAAGATAGGTATTGATGGCCGTTTCCATCGCCCCAACCAGGGAGACAAAAACTTCAGCGCGCAGGCTCATTCGCAACGATCCATCAGTTCCTGCAGAGACAGACAGGCATAATCATCGGGATCATGCAGTACCAGCGTCCCGGCCAGCTTGTCGTGCAGGCCCTGTTTGCGTTTGTCAAAGGCGATCCAGATGAAACCGAGATAGACCGGCAGGGCCGAGATAATGTAGCCCGCAGCGCGAATACATGCACTTTTAAAGGAAATGTTTTTCAAGGTCCGGACATCGACGACCCGGCAGTCGAGCAGTAGTTTGCCGGGCGTCGCGCCCAGTCGTTGCCAGAAAACGACCAGCAGCAGGAAGGGCAGAATTTTCACCAGGAGTAGATCGGCAGTGCCGTAAACTTCGAGCGCGCCTTTAGTCTCCAGCAGCCAGAGAAAGTAGCCGCGCCCATATATAAGATACAACAGCGGCGCAAGCAGGGCAAAGAGCAGCAGGTAGTCGGTAAAAAAAGCCAGCAATCTGCGCCAGAAACCGGCATATTTCAGATCGGCGGTGGCGCTCATAATTTATAGCCGCGATGCAGGGCGACAATCCCGGCGCTAAGATTGTGATAGTCGCAACGCTCGAACCCGGCCGATTCCATCATGACCTTGAGCGTGTCCTGATCCGGATGTTTGCGGATGGACTCGGCGAGATATTGGTAGCTTTTGGAATCATTGGTCACCAGTTTGCCGATCAGTGGCAGCAACTTGAAAGAGTAGGCGTCGTAAATCGGATTTAAGGGTTTGATCACTGGCTTCGAAAATTCCAGTACCATCAATTGACCGCCGGGCTTGAGTACGCGGAACATAGAACGCAGCGCCGCATCCTTGTCGGTAACGTTACGCAGACCAAAGGCAATGGTAATACAGTCGAACTCATTGTCGGGAAAGGGTAGACACTCGGCATTGGCCTGCACGTAGTCCACATTCCCGGCAATACCGCGATCAACCAAACGCTCGCGCCCCACCTTGAGCATGGAGTCATTGATATCTGCCAGCACCACGCGGCCCGTTGGCCCCACCATGCGGGAAAAACGCGCCGTCAAATCACCCGTGCCACCCGCCAGATCCAGCACATACTGGCCACGGCGCACCCCGCTTAGCTCAATAGTAAAGCGTTTCCAGAGGCGATGAACCCCGAAGGACATCAGATCATTCATAATGTCGTATTTATCGGCCACCGAGTGAAAGACGCCTGCCACCTTGCGAACTTTCTCCTCATAGGGAACGTCGGTAAAACCAAAATGCGTCGTTTTATCTTTCATGGCAATTGAAGTCTCTCGCGGCTGGATCCTTATCGGAGTAAACCCATGCAAAAATATGGAAATTAGCTCATTATATAACAACAAATCCGGCAAGGGAGGAAAAATGCCGTGAACCGCACCGAACGTATCTACCGGCTGCATGCAATCCTCAAAGCGACCCGCCCCGTCAGCCTGCAGGCCCTGATTAAAAAGCTGGAAGTCTCGCATGCCACCCTCAAGCGGGATCTGGGCTATATGCGGGATTTCATGGGTGCTCCCATTACATATGATCGCCACGCCAACGGTTATTACTATCATCCCGATGCCGATGGTTTTGAATCTCTTTGGGTGTCATTTCCCGCTGCTTGCGGCGAAAAACAGTAGGATGGGTAGAACGAAGTGAAACCCATCAGCACGCTACCATTTGATACCCCGTCCGCTTGCGGCGGGGTTGTTTATTCGTCTTCAGCCCATGGCACAGCGCCCCCTCAGGCAGGAATTATTCAGCCTCGCTGCCAGTGCCGTGCTAGGCGAGCAGCGACTGGAAATTGAATATCATGGCCGGCAACGGGCAACAATAACCCAGCGGCGGATTCACCCCCACCGCCTGCTTCATTATCGGGACAACTGGTACCTGATTGCCTGGTGCGAACAGGCCAATGACTACCGAACCTTTTCACTTGATCGCATCCGGAAGGCCAGCCTGAGCGAACGCCAGTTTAAACTTGCCGATGAAAATCACCTGCAACGCTACATCTCCGCCAGCTTCGGCATTTTCACCGGCGAAGCAAAATACTGGGCCGTACTACGCTTCTCCGCCCAACGCGCCGAATGGGTCGCCGATGAACAATGGCATCCCGATCAAATTAGTCAATGGAAAGGCGGCCAGTACGAATTACAGATCCCCTACTCCGACGAACGCGAGTTGCTAATGGAAATACTCAAATACGGCCCGGATGTGGAAGTGATTGCACCGGAAGCATTACGCCAAAAAGTCAGCCAATGTTTACAACAAGCCATGCAGCATTATCAGAGCGAAAAATAAACCCCTCCCCGTTCGTCCTGAGCCTGTCGAAGGAAGCCAGTCGAAGGAAGCCTGTCGAAGGGTTATTTGATCAAAAGGTAAGCAATTCGGGTATATACAGAAAAAATAATCAGCAAAATATTTTTCACAGGCTCACTCTGTGAGCCACCGACTGTGATACAAAGGAACAGCGATAAAGCAAAAGAGAATATCAAGATGTTTGTACAAAACGCTAAAAAGACAAAATATGAGTTATCAGGCCCGGTCCAAAAAACCCGCAGTCGAATAAAATCACGCCGTAGCGTCATAACATTCATCATAGGCCTAAATAAACGTTCCAAATACCCGTCCACTTTAAGAATTACCGTTCGTCCTGAGCCTGTCGAAGGAAGCTTGTCGAAGGAAGCTTGTCGAAGGAAGC
>CAZQVV010000189.1:0-3328 GCA_964596835.1 uncultured Thiohalophilus sp.
TATACATTATACGAAGTACGGGAGGCTGCTTTACTGCCTGGTGAACAGGTGCATGTCTGTTATAGTAATAACAAAGGTATCACCTGTTGACGATTTGCCAGGGCTACGCGAGTTAATTATTCCTTCACCAGAAAGAAGCAGGCTATTAACTAATCCAAGCCAAACAAATGTGAAATTACATTATAATTATTGAGTAACGTCTTGTTTTTAGATATTATTTTATTTAACATATATTAATGACTATCCGGCATAGAATGGAGATCTAAAATGGAACAAGCACTGAACCTGGTGCTGGTCAGTGTTCATGGACTGATTCGGGGTCATGACCTTGAACTCGGCCGTGACGCGGATACCGGTGGACAAACACTCTATGTGGTGGAACTGACGCGAGCGTTGGCACAGCACCCCGAAATTGCGAGCGTCGATTTGCTCACACGGCGAGTCGAGGATCCGGAACTGTCGGACGACTATGCCTACCCCATCGAGGACATCGGGGATAATGCGCGTATCATACGCATTGATGCAGGTCCGCCTAACTACATCGCCAAGGAACTGCTCTGGGATTACCTGGACGAGTTTGCCGACAACGCACTGGAGTTCCTGCGCACCAGAAGCTCGATGCCTGATCTCATTCACAGTCATTATGCCGACGGCGGTTACGCTGGCGCGCGTCTCGCCGGTCTGCTCGGCATACCGCTGGTGCATACCGGACACTCCCTTGGGCGAGTCAAACGCCGCCGATTGCTCGCCACGGGACTCTCAGCAAATGATATCGAAACGCGTTATAACATGGCGCGCCGTATCGAAGCGGAGGAAGACACACTGGCCGTCGCTGAACGTGTCATTACCAGCACGCACCAGGAAATCGAAGAACAGTATGAACTTTATGATCATTACCAGCCGGAGCGCATGCGCGTTATTCCTCCCGGCACCAACCTGGAGCGTTTTCAGCCGCCCCAGGGTCATGAGAAAGACTCGCCGATCGCCGCCGAACTGAAGCGCTTCCTGCGCCAACCTGACAAACCCATGCTACTGGCGCTGTCCCGGCCGGATCCGCGTAAGAACATCGACACACTGGTGAGCGCCTACGGCGAATCCAGCCAGCTGCGTGAGATGGCCAATCTGGTGATTATCGTCGGCAACCGCAATGACATTGAAGATATGGACGATGGCGCGCAGGAGGTCCTCAGAGCATTATTGCTCGCCATTGACCGTTATGACCTCTATGGCAAGGTCGCCCTGCCCAAGCACCACGACTGGTGCGACGTACCATTATTGTATCGGCTGGCGGCTATTTCACATGGTGTGTTTGTCAACCCGGCGTTGACGGAACCCTTTGGGCTGACCTTAATCGAAGCGGCTGCCAGTGGTCTTCCGGTGCTGGCCACTGAAGACGGTGGTCCCATGGACATCCTTGCCAATTGCCAAAATGGACAACTCATCGACCCCCTGGACAACGAGGCCATGGCCGAAGCGCTGATCAGGATGCTCTCAGATGGCGAAGCCTGGCAGCGCATGGCGAGCGATGGCCTGGCCGGCGTGCGTCAACACTATTCCTGGCCTGCACACGCGCAATGTTATGTGGATATGATCAAGCCCATGATCCAGCGCACCGAGATCCCGACCCTGCGCCCTACCCTGCGCCGCGCCAGTGTCTACCATGACCGTGCGACCTTCAGCGATCTGGACCAGAGCCTGCTCGGCGATACCAGGGCCCTCAAGATTCTGATCGACGTACTGCGCGAAAATCGCAAGTGTGCGGCCTTCGGTATTGCGACCGGCCGGCGCCTGGACTCGGCGCTCAAGGTAATGAAGAAATACGGCATACCCCAACCGGACGTATTGATCACCAGCAGCGGCGCCGAGATCTACTATGCGCCCAAGCTCACCGCCGACACACCCTGGCCACACCACATCGACTACCAGTGGACGCCACACGCCATTCGCCGTGTGCTGGCCGATCTACCCGGCCTGAAGCTACAGCCACGTAGCGAGCAGAGCCGTTTCAAAATCAGCTATTACATTGACCCTGGCGAAGCGATGAGTGTGGAAAAGATCAGCCGTTTACTGCACCAGGAAGGCATCACCGCCAACGTGCTGCTTTCATTCGGGCAGTTTCTCGATGTGTTGCCCGTGCGGGCCTCCAAAGGCTTTGCCCTGCGTTACGTAACGGATCGCTGGGGGATTCCGCTGGAACGGACCCTGGTGGCAGGCGGCTCCGGGGCTGATGAGGACATGATGCGCGGCAACACCCTGGCGGTGGTGGTCGCCAATCGCCATCACGAAGAACTATCACAACTAGCGGAAACCGGGTGCATCTATTTCCCCAAGCGCGCCTACGCCGGCGGTATCCTCGAAGCACTCGACTATTACGACTTTTTTGGTAGCTGCGCACTCCCCCGTGAACCCGAGCCTGAAGCACTGACAGACGCATGATGAGTGATCGGCTGCTGCTCTGTACTGATCTGGATCGGACATTGCTGCCGAATGGCGTACAAGAGGAATCTCCGGATGCCCAAGATCGGTTTGCAGCACTAACCTCCTTACCCGGCATCACGCTCGTTTACGTAACCGGTCGTCATCGTGAACTGGTGCAGAGTGCCATCGACAGCTATAACCTGCCGCAACCGGCCTACGCCATTACCGATGTCGGTACCAAAATCTACCGCATTGAATACGGCTACTGGCATTCCTGGTCAGACTGGGAGGCAGAGATCAGCCGCGACTGGGACGGCATGAACCACGCCACGCTACACGAATTATTTCGCGACCTTGGCGACTTACAGTTGCAGGAAAGCAGCAAGCAGAACACACACAAACTGAGTTTCTACGTCTCCCTGCACGTCAATCGTGAAGCCCTGCTGAGCGAAATGGAGACGCGTCTGACGGCGCACGGGGTGCGCGCCAGCCTCATCTGGAGCATCGACGAAGCCGCCGCCATCGGTCTGCTGGATGTACTGCCGAAACGCGCCAGCAAGCTGCACGCCATCGAGTTTCTGGCCAGGCAAAGGGGATTCGGAGTCGGGGATATCGTGTTCGCGGGTGATAGCGGCAACGACCTGGCCGTGCTGTCGAGCGCCATTCCCTCGGTGCTGGTCGCCAATGCCAGCGCCGGGATAAAAGAAGCGGCGCAGGTCACCGCGGCCGAACATGCCGGAACCCTCTATATCGCACGCGGTGGCTTTCTCGGCATGAACGGCAACTACAGCGCAGGTATACTGGAAGGCGTCGCGCATTTCCATCCAGGCATTACCGGCACGCTAAAATTTTAGACCTGGGGTATCCCCACGAATATTTTTTAAAAGCCAGACACTTGTCTGTCCGCCAA
>CAZQVV010000190.1:0-3317 GCA_964596835.1 uncultured Thiohalophilus sp.
AGCTTGTCGAAGGAAGCTTGTCGAAGGAAGCTTGTCGAAGGACATGAAAAAAGAAAAGGTACAGGAACAAAATTTATCATGCTGATATTCGAACAATCAAGAACAGGCCGCAGCAATGTCTGTCAGGCGCCGCGGGTGGAGGCCGAAGTCGAGGCTATTCCCTCACAGTTCCGGCGCAGGAGTCGGCCGCTGTTGCCGGAGGTGTCGGAGATGCAGGCGGTGCGCCATTACACTCGCCTGTCGCAGAAAAACTTTTCTATCGATACCCATTTCTATCCGCTGGGTTCCTGCACCATGAAGTACAATCCGCGCGCCAGTAATACGCTGGCTATGTTGCCGGGATTCCTTCAGCGTCATCCGCATAGCCCGGACAACCTGAGCCAGGGTTTCATGGCCTGCATGTACGAGTTGCAGGAAATACTCAAGGACGTGACCGGTATGACCGCTGTGTCGCTGGCACCGATGGCGGGGGCGCAGGGCGAGTTTGCCGGGATTGCCATGATTCGCGCCTACCATGATGCTTGCGGCGATAGGGCGAGAACCGAAATTCTGGTGCCCGATGCTGCTCACGGCACCAATCCGGCTTCGGCCACCATGTGTCATTACAAGGTGAAGGAGATCCCGACCGATGCCCAGGGCGACGTGGATATCGAGGCTCTGAACGCCGCTGTGGGGCCGCAGACAGCTGGGATCATGCTTACCAATCCTTCCACCCTGGGGGTATTCGAGCGGCGCATCAAGGAAATTGCGGAAATTGTGCATGTAGCCGGTGGCCTGTTGTATTACGATGGTGCCAACCTCAATGCGATTCTGGGCAAGGTCAAGCCGGGCGATATGGGCTTCGACGTTATTCATATGAATCTGCACAAGACCTTTTCCACGCCGCATGGCGGTGGCGGACCCGGCGCCGGGCCAGTCGGCGTGAGTCCGCGTCTGGAGCCGTTTTTGCCGGTGCCGCTGGTCGTGAAGAACGATGATGAGTATTTATGGTTGAGGGAAAAGGATCGGCCACAGACCATTGGCCGTCTGTCTGCCTTTATGGGCAATGCCGGAGTCTTGCTACGCGCCTATGTCTATGCGCGCCTGCTGGGGTGTGAAGGCATGCGTCGTGTCGCCGACTTCGCCACCCTGAATGCCAATTATATGATGGCGCGTTTACGCCAGGCCGGTTTTGATGCGGCCTTCCCCGAACGCCTTGCCACGCATGAATTCATTATCACCCTGAAGCGTCAGGCAAAAGAGCAGGGTGTGAATACCATGGATTTCGCCAAGCGCCTGCTGGATTATGGCTTTCATGCGCCAACCACCTATTTCCCCCTGCTGGTTGCCGAGTGCCTGCTGATTGAGCCAACCGAAACCGAGGCCAAAGAAGACATCGATGCCTTCGTCGAGGCCATGATAACAATACAGGCCGAAGCCGAATCCAGCCCTGAAAAACTGAAGATGGCGCCACACAATTTGCCGGTTAGACGACTGGATGATGTGAAGGCGGCGAAGGATATGGATCTGCGTTGGGGCAAACCTGGCACATTATAACAAACCACAGACTAGTGATTGAATCTGATTTTATTGTAAATAGCGCGGAGAACCCAAAGGCGCGGAGACGCAGAGGTATATGTACAATTCATAATAATCTCTGCGTCTTTGCGACTCTGCGTTCTTTGCGATTGAATATGTGAGCTTAATACAGAACTATGGCTAAACCCGGAGCAACAGGATTAACCCGTATCATCAACGCCTATGGCTATTCCATGAAGGGCTTGCGTGCGGCTTTTATTAACGAGTCAGCCTTTCGTCAGGAATTCGTGCTGGCCCTGGTGTTAACGCCACTGGCGATTTGGGTGGGCCATAACGCGGTCGAATATATTTTGCTGATTGGCAGTGCGTTATTGGTGCTGGTGGTCGAGTTGCTGAACTCGGCTATCGAGGCGGTGGTGGACCGAATCGGGGATGAGCATCATGATTTGTCAGGCCGGGCCAAGGATATCGGGTCGGCGGCAGTCCTGATTTCTCTCGGCCTCGTCGCCCTGGTCTGGGGGCTGATCATATTTCAGCACTATCTAGGCTGATAAATTAAAAATATTTTGTAACTATTCAGTAAAACAAGTTACTCCTGATGACATGTTGATGGGTTTCGCTTCGCTCTACCCATCCTACCCGCTTTTGGCTATCCGTAGGATGGGTAGAGCGAAGCGAAACCCATCAACTGAAAATCTGCCCTCTGATGTGCCTGTGGTAGTTCGCTCTGCTCAGTGCCAACCGGTATACAACACCCTTTGGCAATGGTGCTGAATAGTTACAATATTTTTCAATCTAAAATAAAAGGATAATTCAATGTCTGCCCTGATCTGTGGTTCTTTCGCCTTCGATACTATTATGGTGTTTCACGACAAGTTCAAAAACCATATTTTACCTGACAAGGTGCATATCCTGAATGTTTCCTTTCTGGTGCCGGAGATGCGTCGCGAATTTGGGGGTTGCGCCGGCAATATTGCTTATAATCTGAAACTGCTGGGTGAATCCCCCCTGCCCATGGGCACGGTGGGCAATGATTTCGGCCCCTATGCCGACTGGATGGATGAGCAGAAGATTAGCCGCAAATATCTGCGCCAGGTGGAAACCTATACCGCACAGGCTTTCATTACCACGGATGCAGACGATAACCAGATCACGGCTTTTCATCCTGGTGCCATGAGCCTGTCGCATGAAAACAGCGTAGTGGCTATTGAGGGCGTGAAGCTCGGCATCGTTTCTCCTGATGGCCGGGATGGCATGATTGAGCATGCCGGGCAGTTTGTTGAAGCCGGGATCCCGTTTATTTTCGATCCGGGTCAGGGACTGCCCATGTTTAATGGCGAGGAATTGCTGGACTTTGCAGAAAAAGCCACCTGGATTACACTGAACGATTATGAGGCGCAGCTGTTCGAGGATCGCACGGGCAAGTCAGCGCATGAACTGGCGAAAATGGTGGATGCATTAATCATCACCCGGGGGGGGGAGGGTTCGCATATTTACACGTCCGACCACCGCTATGACATTCCCTGTGCCCAGGCTGAGGCGATTAACGATCCCACCGGCTGTGGCGATGCTTACCGGGCTGGGCTATTATACGGGCTGCTCAATGGCCTGGACTGGCAAGCCACGGGCCGGATTGCTTCTCTGATGGGGGCTGTCAAGATAGAAACACACGGTACCCAGAATCATACCTTTACGATGGATGAATTCAGGCGGCGTTACGAAGTCAATTTCGATAGTCAGTTTTAGTTTTTAGTACCTTAGAAATAATTTTCTGCGCATTTTGTAGAAAATTATTTCGT
>CAZQVV010000191.1:0-3305 GCA_964596835.1 uncultured Thiohalophilus sp.
TCCTTCGACAAGCTTCCTTCGACAAGCTTCCTTCGACAAGCTCAGGACGAACGGGATTTTAACCCGAATGGTGTGTTTCGTTTGTCAGCAGCATCCTAAATACAGTTAGCCTTACTATCTGGTCCTCATCCGTAGATGATTTGTATTACACGCAGAGAACACAAAGACACAAAGACACAAAGAAAAAAATTATTAATGATCAAAATCATACAACCTCTGCGTCTTAGCGCCTTTGCGTTCTCTGCGTTCTCTGCGTTAATTATCCATGTTCATGGACGGGCACCCGCTAATCCCTACATTTTAGGCTGCACCGGACAGCGATTCGCGGTCATGCGCACGGCGATGCGCGTTAATGAATCCGTATAGGTTTTAATATCCGCCTCGGTTTTGGCTTCCGTTGCACAAATTAGAATGCTATTGCCCAACTCGGGATAATCTTCCGCCAGGCTGACGCCGCCGATGATACCCTGCACCGATAACGCCCGCATGACATCCTTCACTGGCAAGTCAAATTGCAGCACGGCTTCGTGAAATAACGGTCGGCTGAATAGTTTTTTTACACCCTCGGTTTCGTTTAGCGCTGCCAACAGTGTCATGCTGTTGGCGTGACAGGCCTGCGCCACCCGCTCCAGCCCCTGGGCGCCCAGCAGCGACATATAGATAGTAGCTGCCGTCACCAGCAGCCCCTGGTTGGTGCAAATATTGGACGTGGCTTTGGAACGCCGAATATGTTGCTCTCGCGCCTGCAGGGTAAGGGTATAGCCAATCTTGCCATCCAGATCCGTGGTGCGGCCAACGATGCGCCCCGGCATCTGCCGCACCAGCGACTGGCGACAACACATGAAACCGAAATAGGGGCCGCCGGAAGACAGCGGCACCCCCAGTGGCTGCCCCTCACCGCACACGATGTCGGCACCGGTTTCGCCCCATTCGCCCGGCGGTGTCAGTATGGCCAGCGAAATCGGATTCACCACTGCGATCACCAGGGCGTCGTGCTCGTGCGCCCAGTTGACCAGCGCATCCACCTCTTCCAGTACGCCGAAGAAATTAGGCTGGGGGATCACCAGGGCGGTGATATCACCGGGATCGCCAGGCAAACTGTCGGGATCGATATAACCACCGTCGAGGTCAAAATCCAGCTCGTCCAGGACGATACCCTGATTTCGGACAATGTTGTTCGCCACCCGGCGGTAATCAGGATGCACCGTACGCGGCATCAAAACGCGTTTTGATTTCGACTTGCGATTGGCGCGCACCGCCATCAACACCGCCTCAGCCAGGGCCGAAGCGCCGTCATACAGCGAGGCATTGGACACTTCCATCGCCGTCAGGCTGGCCATCATGCTTTGATATTCATACAGCAGTTGCAGCGTACCCTGCGACGCTTCCGCCTGATAGGGCGTGTACGCGGTATAAAATTCACCGCGCGTGGTCAGTTCCCACACCGCCGCAGGAATATGATGCTCGTAGGCCCCCGCACCGGCAAAACAAAGGGTGCGACCATCCTGCTCCGCCCGTTCCCGCATCAGGCGCGAAATGTCCATTTCGCTTACCCCCGCAGGAATCGCCCCCAGCCCCTCGGCACGCAGTTGCGCCGGAATCTCAGCAAACAGATCCTCGATGTCGTTGGCACCAATGGTGCGCAGCATATCTTCGACATCGCTGTCGGTATGGGGAATAAAAGGCATGGTCTTTCCTGCTGGGAATATAGTGCGGCTTAGTCTTCTTCGGCAATCAGTTCGTTGTAGGCATCGGCATCCATGAGCACATCATAGGCGCCACTATCGTCCGGCTTCAATTTGAAAATCCAGCCCTCACCGTAAGGGTCTTGATTAATCAGTTCGGGGGTATCCGATAATGCTTCGTTATGCGCAATGATTTCACCATCGAGAGGGCAGTATATATCTGAAGCCGCCTTGACGGATTCCACCACGGCACAATCATCGCCCTCGGCATAGGTATCGCCTATTTCGGGCAACTCAACGAAAACCAGATCACCCAGCAGGTGCTGGGCATGGTCGGTAATACCCACTGTGACGCTGCCGTCATCATTCAGACTAATCCATTCATGGGATTGGGTATAACGCAATTCCTGAGGCACATTACTCATGTTTAACTCCTCCTGTGATTGATTTTCAAATGCAGGCTTTACCATTACGCACAAACGGCGGTTTGAGCATCTCAGTCGTCAGCAGCCTGCCACGAATTTCCACCTTGCACTTATCATTCATGCCCGTCTTGATTCGGGCAAAGGCGATTGACTTGCCGAGGGTCGGCGAAAAACTGCCACTGGTAATTTCACCCACCTGCACACCATCAATGACAAGTCTCTGATGATTACGCAACACTCCGCGCTCCTGTAATACCAGCCCCACCAGATTATGGACAATACCCGTATCTCGCTGTTTTTCCAGCGCCTGTCGGCCAATAAAATTCCGCGCCTGCGGCTCCCAGGCCACGGTCCAGCCAAGCCCCGATTCCAGCGGGGTCACACTTTCATCCATATCCGAACCATACAGGTTCATTCCCGCTTCCAGGCGCAGGGTATCGCGCGCGCCCAGACCGCAGGGTTTGACGCCCGCTTCCAGCAGGCTCGCCCACAGCGTACTAGCCTGGCCCACCGGTAACATCAATTCGTAACCATCTTCACCGGTATAACCGGTGCGGGCAACCGCAAGCTCATCATCCACTGCTCTTATATAAAAGACGCCGAGATCATCCAGCCCCTGAGCACGTTCGCCCAGCGCCTGATGTGTCTTGCTACGTGCGTTGGGCCCCTGTACTGCGATCATGGTCAGATCATCGCGCTCTTTAATTTCCAGATCAAACGCCATACCCTGCATGGCGATCCAGGCCAGATCCTTTTCCCGCGTGGCGGAGTTCACCACCAGACGAAACCAGTTATCATTCATGTAATAAACGATCAAATCATCCAGCACATAGCCTTCTTCATTCAACATACAGGAATAAAGCGCCTTGCCGGGAGATTTTAGCCGCGCGACATCATTCGCCAGAAGCTTCTGTAAAAATGGCCGCACCTTGTCACCATGTATATCAACAATGGTCATGTGCGAGACATCAAACATCCCCGCATCCTTGCGCACCTGATGATGCTCCTCGATCTGTGAGCCATAGTTCAGCGGCATATCCCAGCCGCCAAAATCCACCATTTGCGCACCAGCAGCCACATGCATGTCATACAGGGGCGTTCTTTTACCCATTAAAACCTCTCTCCTCATCAAAGTATTCCGCCGGATAAGAAAATACCGGGGCTCCTAATTCCTGGCCACTAGCCACTAGCCACT
>CAZQVV010000192.1:0-3297 GCA_964596835.1 uncultured Thiohalophilus sp.
TGGGCGACCGAAGGAAGTGCCTGTTGGGCTTCGCGTTGCTCAGCGCCAACCTACACATGTTACCCATCGCCTCGAATAACTTAAGCCGGACAGTAATTTGGAGAGTCCGCCCCAGTGAGCTGAATAGATACATATTTCCAAACAAAAAGGGGTCACTTTTCAGTGGCCCTTTTTTGTTTCTGGTTGCGTCATAGTTTTCCGACCAGTCTACCCTGCGAGTACAGTTGGGAAGCATCATGCTTTATTGAGTATGTTACCGGGCGGGCAAATCCTGCATAATGCGCGCTTTATCATTAGCATCGTGGAGCGCGCCGTGAAGTTTACCGTTGAGGCCTTTCGCGCCTGGAAAAACAGGAATATCACCCTGTTGGGGATGTCCGGCGTAGGCAAAACCCATCTCTCAGCCCTGCTGCGTCAGCACAACTGGTTCCATTATTCGGGCGATTACCGCATCGGCACACGTTATCTGGATGAGCCGATTCTGGATCTAATTAAACAGCAGGCCATGCAGACGCCTTTTCTCCGGGATCTCTTGCGCAACGACTGGATCTACATCCGTAATAACATCAAGGTGCATGATCTGGGACCGGTGCTGAGTTTTGTTGGCAAGCTGGGCAATCCGGAAAAAGGCGGGGTGGCGCTGGATGATTTCATTTACCGGCAGGCGCAGTATCGTGAGGCTGAAATTGCCGCCATGCAGGATGTGCCGACATTCATTCGCAAAGCGCAGGAAATTTACGGCTACCCGCATTTTGTCAATGATGTCGGCGGTAGCCTGTGTGAGCTGGATGAAGCGGCGGTGATAGATCTATTAGTGAAGCATACTTTGATTCTCTATATCCAGGTGACCGATGCCGGGGAAGAGCAAAAACTGATCCACCGTGCGCAGAGCGATCCCAAGCCGCTTTATTACCGGCCGGAATTCCTGCAGCAGCAATTACAGATCTATCTGGTTGAAAACGATCTGCAATTTGCCGCCGAGATGGATCCTGACGAGTTCACCTGCTGGGTTTTTCCGCGCCTGTTTCATTCGCGCATTCCACGCTATGAAGCCATCGCCGGGCCGCATGGTTATACAGTCACGTCAAAAGAAGTCGCACAGGTTCGGGATGAGCAGGACTTTCTCAGCTTGCTGGAAATCGCGATTGCCCGCAGGGGAACGGAGTAAGCATGCCGCTGGTCGCACATAACCACCTGCCTGCCTTTGCGCGTCTGAAGGAGGAGGGCATTCGAGTTCTGGCACCGGACTTCGCTCTGCATCAGGACATTCGCGAACTCCATATTGGCCTGCTCAACATGATGCCCGATGCCGCGCTTGCCGCCACCGAGCGCCAGTTTTTTCGACTGGTGGGCGAGAGCAATCCCATCGCCCAGTTCTATCTGCATCCCTTCAGCCTGTCGCAATTGCCACGCGGTGAAGAGGCGCGGGCTTATATTGAAAAATATTATGAACCGTTTGAGCATATCCGCGAACAGGGACTGGATGCCCTGATCGTCACCGGCGCCAATGTGGCCGGGCCGGAACTGTCGAATCAGCCGTTCTGGGAACCCCTGATCGAGGTGATAGACTGGGCCCTGGAAAACGTAACCTCGATCCTGTGTTCCTGTCTGGCGACCCATGCCATGTTGCAGTTTCGTTATGGCCAGAAACGCATTTTGCAGGGAAAGAAAGTCTGGGGCGTTTTTCCCCATCGGGTGGTGGACAAGTCCCATCCGCTGGTCAATGACATCAACACCCGCTTTGACGTACCGCATTCACGCTGGAATGCGGTGACGCATGAGCAGTTTGATAAAGCCGGTCTGCGAGTCCTGGTCGAAGGGGAGCAGGGCGTGCATCTGGCCACCAGCGCCGATGGTCTGCGAGTGGTCTTTTTTCAGGGCCACCCTGAATACGACACCGTTTCCCTGCTGAAGGAATTCAAACGCGAAGTGCGGTTGTACGCCGATGGCAAACGTGGGGATTTCCCGCCCTTCCCGGAAAATTATTTTTCTGAGTTTGCAAAAGCGGTGATCAAGGAATATCGCCTGGCTGCCGAGAGTAACAAAAAACAGGGCAACACGGGGCCGGAGTTTCCGGAACAACTGATAGCCGGCAAGCTGGATAACACCTGGCGCGACAGTGCCGTGGAAGTGGTCGGCAACTGGATGGGTGCGATCTATCAGGTAACCCACAGCGATCGGCGGATCCCTTTTATGGCGGATGTCGATCCGAACGATCCCCTGGGGCTGGGATTGCCATCGGGGAGCAAATAATCCCCATGGCGCGGCACGAAGACAAACAGTGTCCTCGCTGCCAACAACTGTTTGAATGCAAGAGTGGCTCGATTACGCTTTGCCATTGCTCTAAAACCCGTCTTCCCGGTGACATTCTGGAAGCCCTGCGTTTGCGCTATGATGATTGTCTTTGCGCCGCCTGTCTGCAGGAAATACAGGCGAGCATATTGCGTGACCACAGTCACAGTTTTTTGGAGGTAAATTAAGTCCGCAGGTGTGCGGGTCGTCATGATAATTAAATCATGACCGGCTGCTCCCCATGCGTACACACATTGAAAACAGTAACTCAGGAAGACGATGGGCAAGGATACTCGGACTTTCTGTAGGCCTTATTCTGCTGCTATGCAGCCCGCTTTGGGCGGCACCGAATTTGGAGATGCGGGAGATACCGACTAAACACCGCTTGCAGGAGCTGGTGGCGGATCTGCGCCAGCCGGGCGTCACGGAAAAGGAAAAAGTGGTCGCCGTCAACAGCTTTTTCAATCATATGCCCCGCGGGCTTGATGAAACGGTGTGGGGTCGAAAAGATTACTGGGCGACCCCCGCCGAATTATTTCAAAAGCACAGGGGCGACTGTGAAGATGTCGCTATTGCCAAGTATTTCACTCTGCGCAAACTGGGTATTGCCGACAGCCATCTGCGTCTCGCCTATGGCAAAATAGCCGACTTGCAGCAAGGAACGATTGAACCTCACATGGTATTGATTTATATGCCCGGCAATGCCCGCCCCCTGGTGCTTGACAGTTTGAATGAACATTTACTACCGGTGTCAGAGCGCCAGGATCTGATTCTTGAATTTACTTTTAATGTTGAATCACTGTGGCGCTGGCGGACTGATTCCCCCTCTGTTCTGCTGGGCAGGGCGGATACGCTGAAGCCCTGGCGCAAGCTTCTGAAACGTCTGTAACTTTCCTCAGTTTACACACATACCGTTCTGGGCGAAAAGTAGACCCCGTCTACGTGACCGTATACCAGTGCATTTTAGGAGTTGCCGTTCGTCCTGAGCTTGTCGAAGGAAGCTTG
>CAZQVV010000193.1:0-3296 GCA_964596835.1 uncultured Thiohalophilus sp.
TCCTGGCACTTTATGTCGCCTTGGTAGGGTGGGCACGGGGTTTGTGCCCACAGGCATTTTCTTCCATCGTCCACGAAGAGAAATTCAAGGCTCCGGACATTTTGATAGCAAAAACAAACTAACGCGTGGGCGACCAAAGGAAGTGCCTGTGGTGCACAAAACACGTGCCCACCCTACCCTATCAATATAACGCTTAACCTAAACCCGGTTTTTTCTCTTTCTGCATGACGGCCACTTAATAAAACTTGCCGCTTCGAAAAACTATTCTCTTCTCCGCACGACAGAAATGACATTAGCATGTACTCCCCGTCATCCCCCTTTTCTCTACCGGACGCAAATATCCGGATACCGGAATATGATCAGCAAGATTAGTGCCATCAACTTACGAACAGTATGCATCCAGGAGAATATTGGTCAGTTTCTATTTCAGCTGGCATAAACCGGAATAATCGGTATCATAATTGCTTTATTAAAACAGATTCCTCAAAGTACGCCATCTTCATTTTTCACTTACCGTTCAAGAGTCCGGCATGCCCATATACGATAAAATTTCTTTTCCGCTTTATACCCTGGTCTTTGTGAGCAGTTTTTTCCTCAGCACACAAACCCAGGCTGAGGCCTCGGTAATTAAACCCGATCTGATTTATCATAATTACTGTTCGGTTTGCCACGGTGACAAGGGTGACGGAAACTCCCATGCCGAATCCAGCATGGTGCCACCTCCGGCGAACTTCACCCTGCAGAAAACTGCACGCAGGCTAACCCGGAAACGCATGATCCACTCAGTGACCAAAGGGCGGCCCGGCACCGCCATGGTGGCTTGGGAAGACCAGTTAAACCCCGGAGAAATTGCGGGGGTAGTGGATTATATACGTGAATTCTTCATGCCGCCGGTCGGTGCGGGCGATGTCAGCCGCGGTAAAAAACTCTATGCCCAGACCTGCTCGGTCTGTCATGGCGATCATGGCCGTAGTGCAAAATGGGGCAGTAACCTGCTGCGCTTTCGTCCACGCAATTTCACCACCGAAGCCTCCCGCCGTGAACTCAGCCGTGAACGTATGATCCATTCCGTTACCCACGGTGTTCAGGGCACCCCGATGGTGGCCTTTAACAGCCAGCTCAGTGCCGGTGAAATTGCCGACATTGTCGATTATATCCGTGAGGTCTTCATGCACTCGAAGACGCCTTCGGGCATATCAGGAACGCATGCATACGGCTACCCAACCGCAAAAGAAACCGCAACCAAGGCATCAACTTTCTCAGATATGGGAGTCGTCAACCGCCGTCTCTTGCCCAAAAATGAGAATGCCCCCCTGACAAAAAGTATCGATATGAGTGCTGAACTGCCTAATAATCTGCAGGGCAACCCGAAAATTGGACATGCCCTGTACATTCAGAACTGTGTGCAGTGCCACGGCATAAAGGGCAACGGTGAAGGTCCCCGCGCCTACTTTATTTTTCCACGGCCACGAAATTTCACTCGCGAAAGTTCTCGTAAACGTTTCAACCGCCCGGCGCTTTATCATTCGATATCCAAAGGGAAATTGGGTACCGAAATGCCTGCCTGGGATGTGGTAATGACACCTCAGCAGATCGCTGACATCAGCGAATATGTCTTCCGGACGTTTATTCGTGCTGACGCCGCTAAACCGATACAGACAAAATAATATTGCTGCCTACTGTGTTATTTTATAATTCTCCCTGTTTACGCCACCTGCCGGTTGTCCTGTTGATCTTTGTTTCAGGACTTTTCAGCGTCCGGCCCGCCCTGGCGGCTAAGGCGAATACGACCACGCACCAGATCAGTAACCGCGAACGTCAGGCTCACGAACAGGGGCGCAGAATTTATAACTTCCGCTGTTATTATTGCCACGGCTATTCCGGTGATGCCCACACGCTCGCCAGCCGCTTTCTGACCCCACCACCACGAGATTTCACCCGCCTGCAGCCAGCATCGCCCAATCGTGATAGCATGATCGCCAGCGTCCATGATGGCCACCCCGGCACCGCCATGGCCAGCTTCGCCAATATATTAAGCAAGCGGCAAATCGCCCTGGTCGTTGATTTTGTGCGCAACGAATTCATCCTGCATAAAAGAGAGAACACCCGCTACCACACTGCAGCCAATGGCTGGCCTGATCATAAACGTTACCGCGCCGCCTTTCCCTTTGCCAGGGGTGAGATTGCACTGGATCGAAACCCGGAAACGCTTAGCCCAGAACAACGAAAAGGTCGCCGACTTTTTCTCGATACCTGTATCACATGCCATGATCGTGCAAAGATCCAGAATGAAGGCCCCGAGTGGGAAGCCAGCGCCGTTTCTTTTCCACGTAACAATACCTCATTCAGTTATCCGAAAGTGGATAGTCTTAGCGAAGCCTCAGTCTATGCCCGTCATGATGTGGTGCCTGTATTAACGTCTCTTAATAAAAAGGAAAAAAAAGGCGCGCAACTTTTTCAGGACAACTGCGCCTTCTGCCATGGCGCTGATGGCACTGGCAAAAACTGGATCGGCAGTTTTCTTGAACCGCATCCGCGAAATCTCACGAATCCCAAAATTATGCAGGCCATGACCTCGCAACGGCTCCGGCGCGCCATCGAAGACGGCCTCATCAACACCACGATGCCCGCTTGGAAAAATGTATTGAAAAAAAAGGAAGTGGACGCACTGATAGCCTACATCCGTGCCGCTTTTTACCCCCGGCACAGCTACCGGAAGAAATGATTTCAGGGTTTATAGTCAAATTTGCCTGATCTTCCTGCCTGGCGTTTTCACAGTGATCTCTGTCACTTCGAGCAGCTTGCTGGCCCCCTCACTGACAGACCTCAGGCCTGCAAGGCGCGTTCGTCATAGCGGCGATCCGCCTGAATTTTGAGCTTGTTACTGTGAGCAAAATTCATAATAAACTCATAGGCGCCAGGATTGCTTTCTGCAAGCCCCCGCGCCACCACCAGACATTTTTCCCCGGCAATCATACAGGGCTGAACACTGCGAGCATACTGCAACCGGTGATCACCACCAAAATGGGCCAGTGTGGAGGAGATACGTTCGATCCAGTCGCTGGGACGAAGACGTCCACCATCTTCACGCGCACTGTGAATCACCAGAATATCTTCTTCTTTACGGGACAAAGTGTTTACCTCTATGCTGGTTTAACAAGGGGAGATCCGATTACAATCCGTGTCTAAATAAATTTTCCGAATTCCTGTCCCGCAAAACCGTTCGCCCTGAGCCCTTCGGCTTCGCTCAGGAGAGCCTTGTCGAAGGGGGAATAGCCTTAAATATTGGTATTTCA
>CAZQVV010000194.1:0-3287 GCA_964596835.1 uncultured Thiohalophilus sp.
TTATTACGAATGGTTGCGTGAATGAATCAGATCATAAACGGTGAAACTTCAGTTGAGCAATTCAATGATACCTTTATGCGCAAGACAGCTAACTCCCCAAAACCCTCCTAATGTTTGAATGATTTGTTGAGTAGCTCTGCCTGCATCAGAAGGAATGGCTGTTATTTTGTTGCCCTTGAACCACGTAGTAAATGCCGTTGTTCCATCAGTTAAATGCCAGCTTTCAGACATGTCCTTGAACTCAGGAAAAAAAACTAATCCTTCGGTGGTGGGTGAAAATTGCTCCCGTCCCAGTCTGAATTTAGGAAATGAAGGGTTCTTGTAGTTACACGGAAAGACCATGGCTATTTGATCGTTATAACTCCAGTCGTGCAAATTTACCACGTTTGCCCATCGGTGCCGATTACCGTATTTGCTTGCAAATTTTGGGAACAAAGGATCGAAGTGAATCTCTGGGTTATCTTCATTTATTTCTACATCAATGCTTTTACTCTTGCATTCCAAGGTTGGACGCATGGTTCTGACCATAATTTCCGGTGATTCACGCCATATGCTTGGATACCAAGTTTGTAGCATGTTGGCACCTTCCTTATCGACACGAAGATGATCCTTGTAAATTTCTTCTATAACATCCTCGGGTATTGAACGTGAAAACATTGATTTAGGGCGGATCATGACCCCGTTTGGGTTGCCGGGAAGCGGGCGGTGGTGATCCAGAATATATTTCTTGCAAAAAGGTGATAGCTCTTCGATCCACTGGACAGGAATCGCTATGATGTTTCGATGTATCGCACGCAAATTCCAGAAATCAATCAGGTCCCTCGGTTCCTGTGCATCTAATATGAACAGTGTAGGGTCTTGGTGCTCATGGTAGTCCACCTTGAGTTTTGCTTGACCTATTCTCAAAGCTGATGTGTAGCCAGCTTCGTATAATTTAGAAATAGCACTAGAATCTAGCGAAGTGCTGGTTGGATCAAACGCATCCTTGTAGGCACGTTTAAAGTATTTCAAATTTTTCTGGCCAGGAAAGGCACCAAAATTACATGCGATAAAATTTTCGAAAGATGCTTTCTCCGCTATTACATGAATAATATTGTGCTTGTTACGCTGCACAAACTGGAATTCTTTCTTATACAAATCCACGTAAAGCTGATAAACGCTTAATCCATATTTATCACGATCTCTTTCTCCGTCACACTCAAGGATATCTGCAAGTTGCAATACTCTCTCTGAATCAAAACCGAATCCATTCGCAAGGCCTTCTTCTGCTTCAACAATGAAATCAGGTTCAAAAAAGTCCAGATAGCCATTTATGATTTGTTTTGCATTTTCAAATCTATAGCCTTTCCTTTCCCACCAAGGTGGAAGACGCTTAAAAAAGGGAATAATAGGATTGTATTGACCTCCCCATAAACAGGTGTTCGTACGAAATATTTCAAGAGTTCGCTTTCGATCATTAGGCCGAACCAAGAAAGCAAACCTTATGGGCCTCAGTCGCGTATTTATGTTGATATTACCCATTATTCTCTTGCACCTCAGACACTCCCTTCTTCTTGGATCACTCGCAGCAGGTCGGGGCTGTCGATTGGGATGCGCATGAGACGATTGTGGATTGGATGGTTTGGCGCATTGAGTGTCTCACAGAAGGATTGAACCTGCTGCCACTTGGTGCTGTCCGAGGCTGTTTTTGGAAAGGGTTGGATCGCCTGATTTACTTCGGCAATAACCGATAGGTTTTTCTCCGCCATGTGGTCAGCGAGATAGATTTCCATCACACAGGCATCGATCAATTCTTCCAGAAATGTGGCAATGACCGTAGAGGGCGCGCCATTCAATATGGATTGACTGGTATTGGATTTTGCAAACTGGATGTAATCCACCAATATTTCAAACAGAGTGGCTGCCGTTACATCGGGGTGCTTGATTGGTATTTTTTCGAAGAATATTTTACTTAGCTCATAAGTGTGACCTAGCAATTCCGGGAAATTATCACGGAAACAGCAACGGAACAGGGAAGAATTCAATATGGCTGTTAGATACGGCAACAACTCATTATCGCCAGTAATAATGAAGCATTTCTGGTTGCCAAAAAATTGATCCTGCTCATCGTAGTAGAACGGCAAGTATTTCGTCATATTGGGATAGATGATCTTTGGCTTACGGAATTCTTCTATGTATGCGCAATTACGCAAATTGGACCAATGATCTCCCTTGTCCTGTCGTTTAATGAGCGCCTTCTCCCATTGTTTCAGATGTGTGAACAGGATGGGATAATTATCTGGTATTCTGACTGGTAAGATACTCAAACTTTTGACACCATTGTGAGCATTAATCATCCAGGTTCGATCCCAATCCGTTTTGTAGCGGCCAACATGCCGCCCTCGCAAAAGTGGCACGATAATCTCTTCCGCCTTTGGTTCCTTAGCGATCAATTCATCGCGCTGTTCCTGTGTCAGGTAAAAGGCATCGTTGAAGCCGGTTTTGATTCCGTAATTGATATTCAAATCCCACGCTTCAAGGGGCATACCCTGCGCCTCGACAGCTTGCTTGATGCGATAACGTTCGGGGGTGACGACGACCCATGAACTTTTATCCAGTTCAGGCATGTGAACCGCATTTTCCAGAAAATAATCTTCGGGGTTGGCCATGGCCGCCTTGTCGTCGGCAGCGTAACAGGAACGGGTGCGTCTGGCGGATCCCCTGTTTTCAAAGCCCAGAATGCATGTATAGGTGGTGGCAGCGCCAAAGTTCTGAGCCATGCCAAAATCAAGTACCGTCGCAGTATCCACGGATGATGAGAGAAAGTGACGCAGTTTGTCGCCATAACCTGCCCGCATCCATTTGTTCGATGTGATGTAACATAGATGCCCGCCGTTTCTGAGTAGCTGTGCGCCACGCTCATAAAACAGACAGTAAATGTCGGCGATGGCAGCGTAGGTCTGGTATTTTTGGGTAAGCCACTGTTCCTTCTGGGCCTTAGGAAATTTCTGAATCTGAATATACGGCGGGTTGCCAATCACAATATCGAATCCATCCATAATGCCATACATCCATTCAAGATCAAAAAATGGGCAACTGGCGTTCTGGTCGTAGGGATCCCATTGGGAGAGTTGCCGGGCTGAATCGCTACTCCAGCCAATCTTCTCCAGTTCATCTGCAATCTGTTCACGCAGTTCTTTATCGCGTGCCCGGTATTTTCTTTTGGTCTTCGGTGTTTTGGCATTGAACAGATTATTGTGCTGGTTCAGCGGGAACTGGACAAACGCCCGTTTGATATAAGGGACAAA
>CAZQVV010000195.1:0-3161 GCA_964596835.1 uncultured Thiohalophilus sp.
GGGCTTCCTTCGACAAGCTTCCTTCGACAAGCTTCCTTCGACAAGCTCAGGACGACCGGCAATTCCTGAAGTGTACGGGTATTTGGAACCACTATTTAGCAACAAAAACCCACCGCCGCTCAAGTTCAGCCCGTTGAAAAATTATCTATTTGTAATAATTCATTTTCCCGGCAGATGACTGACTTCACCTGCGCCGCAGACGGCCCGGATTTTAACCATTCACACAGCTGAGCCACGGCCTTTTGCTCACCGCAGGTGAGTACTTCGACGCTACCATCCATACGGTTGTAAGCAAATCCGGTGAGTCCGAGTTTCTCCGCCTTTTCCTGAGTGCCGGCGCGAAAGAAAACACCTTGTACCTGACCTTCCACAATACAATGCATACAAATATTCATAATAGTCATTTAGCTTTCTGTCCCGCCTGAATTCGCTGTTTTTTCTTTTGCATACAACGATGAGAGGGAAACGCGGCATAGTTGTTTTTCAATATGATCCAGCCCATCCAGCGCCCTGTTTAGATTGACGTTCCAGCTATCCACTTTACTCCATATCCCATCTTTTTCCGGGGCGCTGACTGCCAGTCGCCGATACAGATCAAGTAGCGTCAATTGCGAAAATTCATCCGTCAGCCGCCAGTTATTTTTAGTCACCTTGTACACAAAACCGGCCAGGCGCAGTTTTTCCAGCAGGGCAGGCAGCTTCGTATCCCGCCAGTCCTCTTTCGCCTCCATCTCTTCCAGGCTGAGCATTTTGCCGTTTGAGTATTCCTCATTCTGCCACAAATAGCCCAGCAACCTGAATGCCTGCACCAATTCAAAGTTTGTGGCGCCTCTCTTTCCCGGCGCCTGAAATATCTCCAGATTGTAGGTAATTTCCGCCCCCAGCAAGACGATGAGCCAGGATAGATATATCCAGATCAGTAAAAGCGGAATAGCTGCCAGCGCACCATAAAGTAACTCATAGGTTGGAAACCAGGCGATATACAGCGCAAACAGGTATTTGGCGATTTCAAACAGAATGGCGGCCACGGCGGCGCCGCTAAAAGCATGCCGCCAGCGTACGGGGATATTTGGGATCCAGTGATACATCACCGCCAGCAGCAGGCAGGTCGCCAGCATCGGCAGCATGGCCAGGATCAGGGTGTGTAAACCAACGCTATCGACCGTTGCCGAAACATAGGGCAGAGCCATGACAAAGGTCGTGGCCGCCAGACTCGCGGCCACTATCAGTGGGCCGATGAGTAGAAAAAACAGCAACAGCAACAGCCGTATCAGGGTACGCGGGGTTCGCTTGACTCGCCAGATGCGGTTAAAGGAAACATCGATAGTATTCAACAACAGAATGGCAGTCACAAACAGACCAACACTGCCAATCGTGCTGAGCCTCTCTGTCCTGTGTACAAAACCAAGCAAATAATGTTGCACCCCTTCGCCGACAGTGGGAACAAAAATATCAAGCACAAACTGCTCGACGGTATCCAGCCACCCGGAAAATAGCGGCAGGACACTGAACAAAAAAAACGCCACTGAAAGCAAAGGCACCAGCGCCAGCAGGGAGGTAAAGGTAAGGGAAGCCGCTATCTGGGTGATATCATTGCGCTTGCTCTGGCCCAGAACATGCCACCAGAAATAAAAAACCCGGCGGCCTGTCAGAAGCAGTCGTTTCGTTTTCATTTCCATTAAAAAAGGGTCCGTTACGGACCCTTCAGGTTCAACACGGGTTGGGTATCACATCAGCGGGCAAGATAGGCCTTATCGGATTTTTCAACCACGCCCAGGCTCCAACTGCCTCGGGATTTGGCATGTGCCACCGCCGCGTCCACATCCGAAGATGAGGGATGAGTATTGATATTCAGTTTCTGATCGGGATAAATCAGATCTGCATCCTTGATTTGATCGCTGTTGTTCCTGTAAATCAGCGGCCACTGATAGGGGTTGTTATAAATGCTGGGTTTGGCTGAGATATCCCACAGATTATCACCGCGCATCACGGTATAGTGCTGTGTGCCACCCGCTGCCACTACGGCTTTCGCAGAATGGTTACTGGCAGATGCCGTGGTAGCCACCGCAGCTGTCGCTGCCGCCAATTTTTTCATCTCTCTATTTTTCTGTTTAAGCGCATTTTCGGCCTGACGACGGGCTTTGTTGGCCAGTTTGATAGCATCATCGTACTTGCCTTTAGCCATGGCTTTTTCAGCCTGCTTAATCAGTTTGCCGGTATCACGCCATTCATATTCTGCAGCTTTCGCCTGATTGTCTGCTTTCTTTGCAGCAGCAATCGCAGCCGTTGCGACTGCGGCATTAGTCTGGCCGGCCTCTTCTGTTGTGCTCGCACAACCCACTGTGAGACTGATTGCCAGCACCAGCAATGTGGCCAGTTTCAGCGACTGGAATATCTTCATGTTATCAGCTCCGATTTTAGAGATTATTTAAAAACGTAAATTCTTGAAAATTTAAAATTTGTCTGGTATTCAATCCCGGCATACCGACTCAAATGATAATATACGGGAACGATGCCTGAATCTGTTAACGGTCTGTCGAAATCAAATATTAGCAGAAATTAAAGAAATTTTACTCATTTCTTGCATAAAGGCAAGTATTTCAAGCAATTTTTGCCTATTCATTCTGCTTTTTCTGCAAGGCGCTCTGACGCGCCTGCATGGCCTGCTGTTTTGCTTTCAGGGCCAGGCTGCGTGCAGAAATATAATCCCCGTCATCCAGTTGCCGACTGGCCTGTTGTAATAGCTGTTCAGCCTGTTTCAGGCTATCCGCAGCACGAATTTCAGCTCCTGCATCCCTCGCCGCCTGGATAGTCTGGCGGGCATTGCTCATTTCCTGCACAGGCGCCGTTATCGCGGCACAGCCACTTATCAATAAAATAATGAAGACACTAACTAGAAATCTGACGGCAGAATCAGTCTGGTGATGCATACGGCTGGGGAGACACTCGCTCGTGAATAGTACGGAACCAAACTATCACCCGCTCTATAAGCTGTCAAGAAAAGATGCTGGAATCCTTAAACCTAAAATAGGCGTTCCAAATACCGGAACACTGATGAATTTCCACGTTCGTGGTGAACCCCTCGGCTTCGCTCAGGGAAACCTTGTGTCGAACCGTTCGTGGTGAGCTTGTCGAACCATTCGTGGTGAGCTTGTCGAACC
>CAZQVV010000196.1:0-3149 GCA_964596835.1 uncultured Thiohalophilus sp.
CTAGCCACTAGCCACTAGCCACTAGCCACTAGCCACTAGCCACTAGCCACTAGCCTCACGTCAACTCCTGTGGATCAAAAATACGGCGGTGTTCGGTAATAGCATAGCGGTCGGTCATACCGGCGACGTAGTCAGCCACGGTGCGTGCGCGGCCGTGTTCACCGTCTTCGCGTTCGGCGTTTTTGATGGTTTGCTGATGTTCGGGCTTCAGCAGCAGGGGATCGTCCATGAAGGCGCTAAACAATGAGTGAATAATGCGGGCGGCTTTGGCGGACATGCGATGCACGCGGTAATGCTGATAAAGCTCCTTGCGCAGGAACTGTTTCAGTTGCAGGTTGGCGGCCTGCATGTCTTCACTGAAATTAATCAGCGTGCCGTCATGCCGGCGTACGGCGTCAATGTCGGCGGGGGAATGAGTCTTTAAGGCGGCTTCGCTGGTTTCCACCAGATCCACTACCTGACGGTTGATCATGCGGCGGATGATTTCATAGATCAGCTGGCGACCGTTCAGTTGGTGGTAACGGGCGGTGACTTCATCGTATTGATCACGAAACAGGCGGATGGCGAGCAGTTGTTCAATCTGGATCAGACCCGATCGCAGGCCATCATCGACGTCGTGATTGTTATAGGCAATTTCGTCGGCCAGATTCACCGCCTGGGCTTCCAGGGAGGGTTGGGTTTTGTCAATAAAACGCTGGCCGACATCGGCCAGCCGTTCGGCATTTTTCAGCGAACAGTGTTTGAGGATGCCTTCGCGGGATTCAAAGGTGAGATTGAGGCCGCGAAACTCGGCATAGCGTTCCTCTAGTTCATCGACGGTGCGCAGGGATTGCAGATTGTGTTCAAAGCCGCCGTAATTCAGCATGCATTGGTTGAGGGCTTCCTGACCGGCATGGCCGAAAGGGGTGTGCCCCAGATCGTGCGCCAGGGCAATGGTTTCGCACAGTTCTTCATTGAGCCGGAGAATGCGGGCAATGGTGCGGGAGAGCTGGGCGACTTCAATGGAGTGGGTCAGACGGGTGCGGAACATGTCGCCTTCGTGATTGACGAAGACCTGGGTTTTGTATTCGAGCCGGCGAAAGGCGGCGGAGTGAATAATGCGATCACGATCGCGCTGAAACTGGCTGCGATAGGTGGGAATGGCTTCAGGGTAGCGGCGCCCGCGCGAGCTTTTGTCGTTGGCGGCATAGGGCGCAAGATTCAGCATCAACTATTCCTGATCGCTACTGATGGCGCGATGGGCTTTAATGGTCTGCTCCAGCTTGCGTGGGTCGAATTCATGGGTAACAAAGGCATCGCCCAGCGCCCGGTACAGGACCAGGTTGATTTTTCCGGCGCGGACCTTTTTGTCCACCGCCATGAGTTCCATAAAATGGGCATAGTTCATACTGGCTGGCGCCCGGGTGGGCAGGTTGGCGCGATCGATAAGATCTTCAACCCGCTTGACGTCGTTTTCATTCAGCCAACCTTCGCGCATGGATAGATCGGCGGCCATGAGCATGCCCACGGCGATGGCTTCACCGTGCAGCCAGTTGCCATAACCGGTACCGGTTTCAATGGCATGGCCGAAGGTGTGGCCGAGATTGAGCAGGGCGCGGATGCCACTTTCCTTTTCATCGGCCGCCACCACATCGGCCTTGCATTGGCAGGAGGTTTCAATGGCTTGAGCAATGTAGTCGGGATCGCGGACCAGCAATTTGTCCATATGCTGTTCCAACCAGACGCTGAATTCGTCCTTCTGGATAAGGCCGTATTTAATGACTTCGGCCAGACCTGAACTGAGTTGCCGGTCGTCGAGCGTGTTCAGCGTGTCGGTGTCGATGATGACCGTTTGGGGCTGGTGAAAAGCGCCGATCATGTTTTTACCCAGCGCGTGGTTAACCCCCGTCTTGCCGCCAACGGAGGAATCCACTTGAGCCAGCAGCGTGGTGGGGATCTGGATGAAGGCCACGCCGCGTTGATAACAGGCGGCGGCAAAGCCGGTCATGTCACCGACCACACCCCCGCCCAGCGCGACCAGGGTACAGTGACGATCGAAATGATGGTTCAGCAGGCCTTCAAAAATCATGTCCAGGGTTTGCAGATTTTTATATTGCTCGCCATCCGGCAGAATGACGGATTGGCATTCATAGTGGCTGAAGGCCGCCCGTGTCTGTTCTAAATAAAGCGGGGCGACCGTTTCATTACTGACGATCATGATCTGGGTGCCGGAAACTGCCGGGACCACCAGATCGTCCCGGCCCAGCAGGTCGCGGCCGATATGGATGGGATAACTACGCTGGCCTAGTTCAACGTGGAGGGTTTTCATTGTTTGCCTGTTGTTGTTAACTGTGGGGAAAGTATAAAAGATTATGTTTAACTATTCAGCACAGACTGACCACTCTCGATAAAGTACGGTGGGCAGGGGTTTAACTTTATCAACAGCCCCTTCCAGGGACTTTCATCATACTAGCGCATTCTGCGTGTGGTGGTTGATTTAGAAAATCCGGTTTAACGCTCAAAGTCTTCAAGTGCAGAAATAATTCTGCTAACTGTGTGGTTGATACTATGGTGGTCGGTATCGATGGTGATATGTGCGGTTTCACGGTACAGCGGTTCGCGTAGGCTCATTAATTCTTCGAATTTTTTGCGTGGATCATCAGTCTGCAGTAGGGGCCGATTACGATCATGATGGGTGCGCTTCAGGAGCTGATCGATCTCGGCATGCAGGTAGATAACGATCCCGCGATCATGCAGGTGTTGGCGGTTTTCAGCCTTGAGAACCACACCGCCGCCGGTGGCCAGGACCAGCCGGTCGTATTGGCTGAGATCATCAATGATGGCTATCTCGCGTTGCCGAAAGCCTTCCTCACCTTCGAGGTCGAAAATAAGCGGGATATTGACGCCCGTCCGTTTTTCTATTTCATGGTCGCTATCCATAAAATCCATGCCCAGGGTTTTGGCTAGCTGGCGGCCGATGGTGGTTTTACCTGCGCCCATGGGGCCGATAAGAATGATTCGCGCTGCCTGATTCATGACGTGCCGAGATTAAAATCTGCTCCGGTATAAAAGCCGGAGTGCCAGGGCCAGGAGCTTGTCGGACTTAGGATGAATTGGCTGCGGAAGCGGGCGAGCGGCTCAAATACCCCCGATTTATCGTTGCGTAGTGC
>CAZQVV010000197.1:0-3062 GCA_964596835.1 uncultured Thiohalophilus sp.
GTAACCGGTATAGGCCGGGATGGCGATGGCGGCGAGAATACCGATAATCGCGACCACGATCATCAGTTCGATCAGGGTAAAACCCTTGTTTTTGCTAAATTGTATGTTTGACAGTGTCATGTAACTACTCCTGCGATAGTAAAAAAATCCTGTTGTGCAAACGTCCATCCCTGTTGCCAGACCCGGCAAGGTGCTGTCAAGTTCGCGGCGTGCCGGGGTTGTCGACAGGTTTTCCGGAAACTTAATGGCGGTTGCTAGCGGGTACTGCATGGCGCATGCCAGTTTTTCAGGTTTTAAATAAATTCGATATAAAACAAATAATTGCTTCTTGTTTCTCAGGGGGAATTACAGAGTTGGCAGGCTTTTTTTCTGACCTGGCCGGTCCGCGAAAGTCAGAAACTGACAATTATGGTCACTTCTGTTCCTGCCATATCAGGCTGGCCATGCGACCCGTAATGCCGTCCCGACGGTAAGAATAAAATTGCCTGGCTTCCCGGTAAGTGCAGTGGTTTCCGCCATGGATATGGCTGAGGCCAAGCGCGTGCAGGCGCTGCCGGGCGAGGGTGTAGATGTCCATGCGCCATGTTTCCCGCTGCGCGGCAAAGGCGGCTTTGGCCGCTGGATCGTGCGTCATGAAGATGTCCCGCACGTCATGGCCGACTTCATAGTGATCCGAACCGATGGCGGGGCCGAGCCAGATCAGCAGCTCCCTGGGGGAGTCTGTGAATTTTTCTACTGCGGCTTCAATGATGCCGGTGGCCAGTCCACGCCAGCCGGCATGGACGGCGGCGACCTGGGTTCCTTGTTTATTACAGATCAGCAACGGCAGGCAGTCGGCGGTGAGCACGGTGCAGATAATATGGGGCTGATTGGTATAGCTGCCGTCCGCCTCGATCTGGCCGGGCACGCCATGACTGGCATCGGCAATATGGGTGCTGTGGATCTGTTTGAGCCAGATCGGTTCGGTGGGCAGATTCAGACGCTGCCGATTTTCAGCAACGGCAGCTGGATCATCGCCCACATGATCGCCGAGATTAAGCGAAGCATAGGGCGGCAGGCTGACCCCGCCGCTACGCAGGCTTGTCCCGGCTTTGATGTTGGCCGGTGCCGGCCAGTCGGGAATGAGCCAGTGGTCGGGGTTGAACGTGAAGGGGGGCATGATGGTTTATACTTCGATGTAGGTTGGTGCTGAACGAAAGTGAAGCCCAACAATATCAATATCAGTATCTAACATGTTGGGCTTCACTTTCGTTCAGCACCAACCTACGGAGAATTCTCAGCTTGTTCGGCATCTTCCCGCAGGGCGTTTAATAACCCTTGCATATCGTCCGGCATGGGCACTTCCCACTCCATTTGTTCGCCGCTAGCCGGGTGTTCCAGCCCCAGACGGGTAGCGTGCAGGGCCTGGCGATGAAATTTGCGCAGTGTTTGCATCAGTTGCTCACTACATCCAGGCGGGAGCTTGAGTCGGCCGCCATAGGTGGGATCGCCGATCAGCGGGTGCTGGATATGTGTCATATGTACCCGGATCTGGTGGGTGCGGCCGGTTTCCAGGCGCAGGCTGAGCAGGCTGTGGTGGCGGAAACGCTCCCGAATGCGGTAGTGGGTGAGCGCTGGTTTGCCGTTCTCGACGACCGCCATGCGTTTGCGTTGTACGGGATGCCGGCCGACAGGGGCATCCACGCTGCCGCCGCTTACCGGCACGCCATTAACAACGGCCAGGTATTCGCGCAGGAAGACGCGCGCCTGTAGCTGTTCCACCAGATATTTTTGCGCCGGCAGGGTGCGCGCCACCACCAGCAGGCCGGCGGTGTCTTTGTCCAGCCGGTGGACGATACCGGCGCGTGGAACCTGGACCAGCTCTGGCGCATGGTGCAGCAGGGCGTTCAACAGCGTGCCGTTGCGGTTCCCGGCGGCGGGATGTACCACCAGGCCAGCCGGTTTATTGATAACCAGAATGTGCTTATCTTCGAAAACAATATCAAGGGGAATGGCTTCGGCCTGCCAGTTGCCCTCTTCTTCGAGGCTGGCCTGAACCCGGACTTCCTCGCCGCCGTAGACTTTTTCCCGGGCGCGAACATGCCGGCCATCGAGGGTAATCTGGCCGTCCTTGAGCCATTTTTGCAGACGTGAACGCGAATAGTCAGGAAACAGAACCGCCAGCGCCTGATCCAGACGTTTACCGTGCGGCACTTCGGGAATGGTGGCTTTCAGGGAAATATTTTCGGGCATAGGGGGTGAATTTTTTCTCAGATGGATTGGCCCGGGGATTCATAATATCCGCTATCAGCGGTATACTCGTTTTCTTTCGTCACCATGTCTGGAATCTCATGTTACGCCTTTTTCCTGTTCTTGTTTTACTTCTGTTCCTCAGCGCCTGCGCCACGGTGGAGGACGAGGACCCTACCGCAGGACAGACGGCAGCGTCCATCTATCATAATGCTCATGAATATCTTAATGAAGGTGAATACCAGACCGCCATCCAGTATTTCGAGCGCCTGGAGTCCCGTTTCCCCTATGGCCCTTATGCCACGCAGGCGCAGTTGGAAATCGCCTATACCTACTATGAATCACAGGAATATGAGTCCGCTATTCTGGCGGCGGGGCGTTTCATTAAGCTCCATCCGGATCATCGCAGTGTTGATTATGCTTATTATCTGCGCGGGCTGGCGCGTTATGATGGCGAACAGTCGTTTATGTCGCGCTGGTTCAACCAGGATTTGACTGAGCGTGATCCCCGTTCCATGCGTGAAGCTTTCCGCTATTTCTCGGAACTGGTGACCCGTTTTCCGGATAGCCGTTATACTCCGGATGCAATTCGCAGGATGCGGCAGCTGCGAGAGGGGTTGGCGAAATATGAACTGCATGTGGCAAATTACTACATCCAGCGCAGCGCCTTTGTCGCCGCTGCCGATCACGCCCAGTATGTGGTGAAAAATTATCAGGGTACGCCGGCTGTCCCCGAGGCGCTGGCGGTCATGATAAAATCCTATACCGAACTGGGCTTGCCTAAATTGGCACGAGATACAAGGCGGGTGCTGAAATTAAATTATCCTGATTAC
>CAZQVV010000198.1:0-3029 GCA_964596835.1 uncultured Thiohalophilus sp.
CGTGGCCGTGCCCTGGCGCTACACCGTTGGTCGCCGACGGCCGATTATCTATCGTCAAAGATTAGCGGATATCATTTTAAAATTGTACCGCTTGACCTGGGCGGTATACGCAAGGCCACGCGTAGCAATAATATTCAGTTCACGCTGACAAACCCCGGAAACTATGCCGACCTGGAGACGCGTTTTGGGGTATCGCGTATCGCCACACTGCAGTCGCGCGAGGGTTCGCAGATTCGGGTCCGTTACGGCGCCGTCATCATAACGCGCGCTGATAATACCGGAATAAAGAGTCTGGGAGATCTGAAAGGCAAGAGCTTTATGGCCGTCAGCGCAGAGGCATTCGGCGGCTTTCAAATGGCCTGGCGTGAACTGGCCGATCACGGTATCGACCCCTTCAGGGATTTCAGCAAACTCCGGTTTGCCGGATTCCCGCAGGACAAGATCGTGCTCGCGGTAAAAAACGCCACGGTTGATGCAGGCACCGTCCGTGCTGAGACGTTTGCCCGCATGGTGGAATCCGGCGTGGTCAACGCGGCAGATTTCCGCGTCCTTAATCAACAGCACAATCTCAACAGCCCGTTTCCGCTAAGCACACGCCTCTACCCGGAATGGCCGTTTGCCACCCTCAAGGACACTCCCCGCAAACTGGCTACGCGGGTAACTCTGGCGTTGCTGTCCATGCCGGACAAGGATCCCGCAGCACTGGCGGCCCACAGTGCAGGCTGGACCATACCACTTGACTATTCACCGGTAACCGCACTGATGCGCAGCCTCAAAATCGGACCCTATGAGGTCTTGCGCGAGACATCGCTATGGGCCTTGATAAAACGTTATGCTTACTGGTTCGTCGGTGCGGGCATCGCCCTGCTGGGGCTGGTCACGCTAAACAGCTATGTGACACGCACCAACCACCGCTTACGTGAAACCGAGCGTAACCTGCGCTCTGAAATCAGCCAACGTGTAGCCTCACAGGCGGCGCTGACGCGCTACCGTGACAGCCTCGAAGAACAGGTCATGGAGCGCACCCGTGATTTACGTCTGACCAATCAGGCGCTGGAAAAAAGTCGTGTGGCCCTGCGCAAGCTGGTTAAAATTACCAGCGCACCGGATCTCAACCACGAACAACGCCTGCAACAACTGCTGGAAACCGGCCGAAAATATTTCGGACTGGATGTTGCGGTACTGGCCAGTATCGAAGGCGATGAACATCGGGTCTGCACCACAGCCGGCGATCCGAGCCTGGTGCCGGAAATCCGCGGCCCACTCAGCCAGCGCTGTGCAGCCTATCTGGTCGAGCATTTTAGTGAACCGCTTGATATTCCCGATGTCGTCAACTATGCCACAGCGGATTCCTCCTGCTGCAAGCAGGGTTGGCGCAGTTACCTCGGTGTCGGCGTTATGCTGGAAGGCCGCATTCATTGCACACTTGAGTTTGCGGGCGCCAAAACGCGTCATTCCCATCTGAGCCAGTGGGATCATGAACTTCTCAAAGTCATGGCGCAGTGGATCGCTGATGAGCTGGAGCGACAAATGGCATACGAGGCACAACGCCGTCACGAGACCGAGTTTGCACGCGTATCCCGTATGAGCGCCATCGGCGAAATGGCCGCCAGCCTGGCGCATGAATTGAACCAGCCGCTCACCGCAACCATTAATTATAACAATGGCTGCCTGCGCATACTCAAGAACCCCCAGCCCGACACGCTCAAATTGATCCAGGGCCTTGAACGCGCGGTTGAAGGTGCAACCATGGCCGCAGATATTATTCGTCATATTCGACAATTTGTACAAAAGGGTGAGGAACGTTACGGCCATGTCGATCTCAACCAGGCTGTACGGAATGTCACCGCGCTGCTCAGCCATGAAATCCGACGCCATGACATCAAGCTTGTTTTCGATCCCGATCAGGGTATTCAAAACATCGATGGCAACCCGATTCAGATAGAGCAGGTCATTCTGAATTTCATACGCAACAGTATCGAGGCTATGGATCGGATGGATAATCAACACCGCCGGCTAACCATTAAAACGCAAACGACGGCATCAAACATGATCCGTCTTGCCGTCATCGACGATGGCGAAGGCATACCTGAAGGTATCCTGCCCAAAATTTTCGATGCCTTCTTTAGCACCAAGGCTGAAGGCATGGGCTTCGGCCTGTCCATCAGCCGCTCGATTATCGAATCTCACCAAGGTCGTATCAGTGCCTGTGCTCGGGACCAGGGGGGCGCTGAATTCGCATTTGAACTGCCTGCAACAGCGAAGAGCTAAAACAATGACAACCTCCACTGTATATATTATTGATGATGACAGCATGGCGCGGGAATCACTCAAATGGCTGATTGAATCGGCCGTCCTGCCGGTGCAGGTTTATGCCAGCGGCCTGGAATTTCTCGACCAGGTCGACCTGAGCATGTCCGGCTGTGTTCTGCTCGATGTTCGCATGCCGGAGATTAACGGTATGGAGCTCTTCACCCGGCTCAAGCAACGCAACATTCTGCTGCCAGTCATCATCGTCACCGGCCATGCTGACGTCGCCATGGCCGTGCGCGCCATGAAAGCCGGTGCGTATGACTTTATCGAAAAACCCTACAACGACGCGCTGATGCTGGAACGGGTGCAACATGGCATCGCCTGTGACCAGGACAACCGCCGTAACCAGAAACGTGTCGCCGCCATCAAGGCCTGCGCCGATCAGCTGACACCGCGTGAACAGGAAGTCATGCGCTACGTACTGGACTCAACTCAAAACAAGGTTATCGCGGCCGAACTCGGTATCAGTATTAAAACCGTTGAACTGCACCGCGCCAATCTTATGATGAAGATGCAGGCCAGGACCCCGGCCGAACTGGTGCGCCAGGTATTGATCGCCGATCTTGAATAAACCATCTGTCTCACAATTAGTCACTTCAAGCTGATTTTTGCTCCCCGCCTCAAACTAAATAAGCGTTCCAAATACCAGTACACTTTAGACACTACCGTTCGTCCTGAGCTTGTCGAAGGAAGCTTGTCGAAGGAAGCTTGTCGAA
>CAZQVV010000199.1:0-2906 GCA_964596835.1 uncultured Thiohalophilus sp.
CGTCATCCACTTCCAAAAATAGGACTTAGCTGCGGCATAGAACCCGGATTTACATTGAGTTTTCAGGAAATTTTGTTGTAATAACTTATTATTAACATTAGATGTTTTGAGTGAAAAAACAGCATTCCCTGTTCTTTAATTATTTATTCTGAGCGTACAAGGCAAGTGTGACTAACATATTAATAATAAGTAAAATTTATGTGAAAAAATAAACGGGACATAGTTTGTTTGAATTGCCCGCATTAATGAGTCCCTCTCGGGTATGAAAACCAATAAAGCTGCTGCTTTGGCTGCTGGTTATGAAACACCCAGCAAGTTTGAAAATATTTACCGGATTTATAAGCGAGTTGGGTTTGAACACAGCCCTCTGCATTTTTGCAAACTCAGCGTGACCAACCAATAGCGAGAAAACCGTCATCTGATTCAAAGCAATGCTTTTTTCGAGAAATAATTTACGGAGGATTTTGACCTTTCAACAAGAGCAACTCCTCTATCAGCAGTCTTTTTATGTGCGCGGAATAAACAACCCCGCAGCAAGCTGGCGGGGTATTAAGTGGTAGCATGCTGATGGGTTTCCCTTCGCTCTACCCATCCTACTGTTTTTCGCTGCAAGCAGCGGGGAATGACACCCAAAGAGATTCATAAAAAATTAATTTTTCTGACACATTGCTGTAAGGACGAAAATCAACACTGGCCAAACTAAATAAGCGTTCATAATACCAGTCTACTTTAAGTAGTGTAACCGGTGAAGCGGTCGTTCGCCCTGCGATTATTGAAGGGTGAATATACTAAAATTACAGTGGTTTAGTGTCGCACGTTCATGGTTCGACAAGCTCACCACGAACGTGAGGTATTACAAGTGATCTGGTATTTGGAACAGTTATTTAGACTATTTAAATTACCCAGGGAGATCATCACTATGAATATCAGCAGAAAAACACTATTGGCAAGCATCATGCTGCCTTTGATATTGAGCATTGGCACGGTTGCCACTGCCGCGGCGAGGCTGCATGGCGAGCATCATGATAGACAGGAACAGGACACAGGCATCCGTGAAATTGCAAGCATGCCTCTGCATTGGTTAGATAGTAGCGAAAACAGAAAAAGCAATCCGGCATCCTGGGTGCATTTTAAGATTCTTGGCTTTAATGATTTTCACGGACATCTTTCAACCGGCCGCAAAGTGGGAGGACGTCCGGTAGGGGGCGCGGCTGTTCTGGCAGCTTATCTGGAAGCCGCCGAAGCCAGGTCAAAAAATGGGGCTTTTATCGTTCATGCAGGTGATCAGGTTGGGGCATCCCCGCCTGTATCAGCCTTGCTACAGGATGAACCATCCATCACTTTCCTCAATATGCTGGCGAATGACTATTGTGAAAAATCGGATAACGATCAATCTGATGATGACCATGATCGCAAGCGCATGTCTCATCATAAAAAACGCAACTTTCGCCAACAGAAGTGCAATGTTATCGGCACGCTGGGCAACCATGAGTTTGATGAAGGCAAACAGGAAATGCTGCGTCTGATTAATGGTGGTAACTATGTGACCGGCCCGTTCCTGCAAAAAGAATACAAGGGTGCTATTTTCCCCTATGTATCAGCCAATGTTATTGACAACGCAACGGGCAAGCCACTATTAAAACCTTATGTCATCCGACGCATAAAAGGGGTGAAGGTTGCCTTTATCGGTGCCGTTCTAAAGGAGACACCGACCATCGTGACGCCAACAGGCGTGGCTGGTCTGAGCTTTATTGATGAAGCGGATGCCATCAACAGCTATATCCCTGAATTACACCGCCAGGGCGTCCACGCCATTGTTGTGACTATTCATCAGGGCACACGTCAGCGCTATTATGGTGGCCCGACGGATGCCCAGGTCGGAACACTGAAGGGTTCCATTGCCGATATTGTCAATCGTCTGGACGATGATGTTGATATCGTCATTTCAGGTCACTCCCATTCCTTTACCAATGCTTTGATTCCAAACGCCCATGGTAAAAAAATTCTGGTCGTGCAGGCCTTTTCATATGGCACGGCCTTTGATGATATCGATGTTGCCATTGATCCACGCAGCGATGATATTGTCGAAAAATCGGCGCGTATCGTGACCACCTACGGTGATGCTGGACCGGGTTTGTCTCCGGATAAAAAAGTTGCCAGTATGGTCGCCAAAGCAGAAGCCCTGGTCGCACCGATGGTAAGCAAAGTCATCGGCACGACAACGGCAGGCATCTCACGCAGCGCTAACGCAGCAGGCGAGTCGCCACTGGGCAACCTGATCGCCGACGCCCAGCGCCGCAAAATGGGAACGGACTTCAGCTTCATGAATGCAGGGGGCATCCGTGCCGACATCCCGGCGGGCAAGGTAACCTGGGGCGATCTGTTTACCGTACAGCCCTTTGGCAATGATCTGGTCACCATGAATCTGACTGGCGCACAGATTGTGCAATTGCTAAATCAGCAATGGGTAGGTCAACCTTATCCGCGCATTCTGAAAATCTCGGGTCTGACCTACACCTGGGATAACAACCGGCCAGCAAATGACCGGGTAGTGGAAGTGCGCAAGGCCGATGGTACGCTGCTGGATATGGCTGCCCGCTATTCGGTGACTGTCAATAGTTTCATCGCCGCCGGCGGGGACAACTATACCGTATTGACCACTGGCGCTAACCGCGTGATCGGCAGCAATGATCTTGATGCTTTAATTGAATACATCAAAACCATGCCACAGCCCTTCAACGCGGTGATTGAAGGTCGGATTAAACGTTTAAATTAGTCAACCGGCTAAACAATAAACTAACCTGCCGCAAGCGGACGGGGTATTAAGCTGTAGTTTGCCGATGGGTTTCGCTCCGCTCTACCCATCCTACTATTTTTCGCTGCAAGCAGCGGGGAATTAAACCTAA
>CAZQVV010000200.1:0-2898 GCA_964596835.1 uncultured Thiohalophilus sp.
CAATTTTATTTGATGGTTTGATGCGGCAACACTTGGTACAAGTAACAAACACTTAGAGTCAGCGTTCAACAGCCTGTCGCTTGCGCTCGCCTGGTGCTCACAGGCTATTACTATACGCCGGTAATCCTATGGCAACTTCAACCGCCTGATCGAAGCCAATTAGAACAACGGCCAGACGAGGTATACCATATGTGAAGAAAATGTAAAAAAGTTCTCAAGTTTTGTAATGCACTGACGAAATATAAGTATAAGAACGTGCAATCAAAAATTTCGGGAACCTGAATAATGAATGACATTAAAAGAAAATACCCCTGTTTAATCCTGGTTTTGGCAGCATTAAACATTTTGCCGGCAACGGTTATCCATGCCGCCACACAACATGCGGACGGTGGTCATGCCGTTCACTGGGGCTATACGGGCTCGGTGGGTCCGGATAAATGGGGCCACATCTCAAATGAGTTCGTTCTGTGTGGTAGCGGCAAACGCCAGTCACCAGTGAATATTCAGGGCCAGAAGCCTGCTGATTTGTATCCGCTGCGTTTTCAATATCAGTCCCTTCCTTTGCGGGTTATAAACAATGGCCATACACTCCAGGCCAACTATGATACGGTAAATAAAAACCAAAGTATTAATATCGGCGGCAAGCCCTATCCCATGCATACAAAGCCTGCCTATAACAGCACGCTGATGTTGGGCAATGTGCCTTACAGGCTGCTTCAGTTCCATTTTCATGCGCCCAGCGAGCACGCCCGTGGGGGCGAGCGTTATGCCATGGAAGTGCATCTGGTTCACCAGAATGCCAAAGGTAACCTGGCAGTGATTAGTGTGTTACTGAAACGAGGCAGGCTGAACCCCACTCTACAAAAGGTGCTGGATAATGTTTCTGGCAATATCAATGAAGTTAACGCCGTGCAGGATGTCAGTGTTAATGCCGCTGACCTGTTGCCACGGAATCATCAGGTATTTTATTACAGTGGTTCATTGACTACCCCGCCATGCAGCGAGAATGTCAACTGGTTTGTGATGAAGACGCCCATGGAAGTATCGGATAACCAGGTCAATCGGTTTACACAACTCATCGGAAGAAACGCCCGTCCTCTCCAGAGCATGCACTGGCGTTCCATGTTGGTCTCTGAGTAAAACCTGCTTATTATCCGGGAGATGATAATGAAAACGTTTCTAAAAAATCTATCGTTAAAGACTAAATTACTGGGTAATGCCGGTGTCCTGCTAACCCTGCTCATTATCAGTTCAGCTTATGCTATCTACTCCATGGGTAAGATAGGCAAAGAGCTGACCGCGATTGCCGAGCAGAATATTCCGCTTACGGAAAAACTCACAGCGATTACATCCCACCAACAGAAACAGGTTCTCCAGTTTGAACGCGGCTTGCATTACGGCGCTATTTTACAACGGGAAGATACGGCTGCGGCGCGTTTTCGTGAAACCGTAAAGATGTTTGATGAAGGTACCAGGCAGATCGATGCCGAGCTTGATGAAGCAAATACATTGATCGGGAAGGTGATGGAAAAGGCTGGCGGCGAGGAACTCAGGGAATTTAAGTCAGCGAGCAATGCGTTGAAAAACATCGGGCAGAAACACCAGGCATATGTTGAACATGCCCATAGCATATTCGTTGCGTTGGCGCAGGGAAAGAGGCATATTGCCGAACAATTAGCCGCGAAGGTGGAGCAAGAGGAAGGATCGCTGGGTGAGAGCCTGGATTCCCTGTTAGATAAAGTTGGAAAATTTACCGAGGCAAGTGCTCAGAGTGCCGAGAATCATGAACTTGTCGCCACTTCCATGCTCAGCATTATCGCAGTGGTGAGCGTCATTTTTGGGATCATGGTGAGCTGGTTTATCACCAACTTTATCGTCAGGGCAATTCGTAAGGCGATTGTGACGGCATCAGGCGATCTCAGCCAGTCTATCGAGGTGGACAGCACGGATGAGATAGGGGAGTTGCTAACCGCAATGGGGGGTATGCGCCAGAAACTGCTGGATATGCTCTCTCAGATTTCGGGCACTACCGCGCAGTTGTCCACGGCCTCGGAAGAAATGTCAGCGGTCACCAGCCAGAGCAGTGACATTATCCAGCAACAGCGATCCGAGACCGAACAGGTTGCCACGGCTATGAATGAAATGACTGCGACGGTGCAGGAAGTCGCGGGGAATATCAGCGATACGGCCACGGCGGCAGCTGAAGCGACTGAACATACGGAGAATGGCAGCCGGGTAGTGGGACAGGCTGTTGATCAAATTAACAAACTGGCGGAACAGATCGAACATGCCTCGCAAACCATTCACGAGCTGGAACAGCACAGTGAAGCAATCAATTCGGTGATGGATGTGATCAAGGGCATTGCCGAACAAACCAACCTGCTGGCTTTGAATGCCGCTATTGAGGCTGCCCGGGCCGGTGAGCAGGGACGCGGTTTTGCGGTGGTCGCCGATGAAGTCCGCACCCTTGCGGGCCGCACGCAGGAATCAACGGAAGAGATCAATCAGATGATTGAGAAGCTTCAGACCGGCTCCCGTCAAGCGGTAGAGGTAATGGAGCAGAGCCGGGAACAGGCACAGTCTGCCGTTGAACATGCTGCCGAATCCGGCGCTGCCTTCTCGACCATCGCCGAGGCCGTGATACGCATAAACAGCATGAGCATCCAGATTTCCAGTGCAGCGGAAGAACAGGGTGCAGTATCTGAGGAAATCAACCAAAATATCGTGCGGATCAATGATATGGCTAATCAAACCGCCGCGGGTGCGGAACAAACCTCGGTTGCCAGCCGGGATTTGGCGCGCATGGCCACCGAACTTCAGGGACTCGTTTCCCAGTTTTCCGTTTAGTACCTTAGAAATAATTTTCTGTGCATTTTACAGAAAATTATTTCGTGAAGG
>CAZQVV010000201.1:0-2863 GCA_964596835.1 uncultured Thiohalophilus sp.
AATTCAAGTAATTTCATTTTTACAAATCATCAGGAAGGACAATTATGAAAGTTTTGATTACCGGCACCGCCGGTTTTATCGGCTCGGCGCTGGCTATGCAGCTACTGAAACGCGGCGATGAAGTGATCGGAATTGACAACCTCAATGACTATTATGACGTCAATCTGAAAAAAGCCCGCCTCGAACGGGTCAAGGCCTATCCCAGCTTTACTGATGTGCGCATCAACCTCGAAGATCGCGAAGCAGTGGCTGAAACATTCACCAGCCATAAACCTGATCGCGTGGTCAACCTGGCAGCCCAGGCCGGGGTTCGCTATTCTCTTGAAAACCCGCATGCCTACGTGGACACCAACATCGTAGGCTTCGTGAATATTCTCGAAGGTTGCCGTCACAACGGGGTTGAGCATCTGGTCTATGCCTCCAGCAGTTCGGTTTATGGTTCCAATACCAACATGCCCTTCTCGGTACATGACAATGTCGATCACCCGGTCAGTCTGTATGCGGCGAGCAAAAAATCCAACGAACTCATGGCCCATACCTACAGCCATCTGTTCCGCCTGCCCACCACCGGACTGCGCTTCTTCACCGTCTATGGACCCTGGGGGCGGCCTGACATGGCCCTGTTCCTGTTTACCAAAAACATCCTCGCCGGCAAGCCCATTGATGTCTTCAACTATGGCAAACACCGCCGTGACTTCACCTATATTTATGACATCGTTGAAGGCGTGGTGCGAGTACTGGATCGTATCCCCGAACCTAATCCGGACTGGGACAGCGACGCCCCGGATTCCGCCACCAGCAACGCCCCCTTCCAGCTTTACAACATCGGCAACAACCAGCCGGTCGAACTCATGCACTACATCGAAGTGCTGGAAGACTGTCTCGGCAAAAAAGCCGAAATGAATATGCTGCCGTTACAAAATGGCGACGTCCCCGCCACCTATGCCAATGTCGAAGATCTGATTCGTGATGTCGATTACAAACCGGATACCAGTGTGGAAGAGGGTATTGCCAAATTTGTAGAATGGTACAAGGACTATTTCAAGATCTAACACGCACACCTTGCCATAAACAGAACTTTAATTATTTAACGCAAAGGACGCCAAGGCGCGGAGTCGCAGAGGCGCGGAGTTTTTATAAAATTACAGAATCCAGGAAGCAATGATTAATTCATTTGCGGGAAATGTTATATCACATCCTGTAACTGGCTCAGGGCAAACGGAATCGCTCAAATACACAGAAATAATAACCTTTGCGACTCCGTGTCCTCTGCGTTTATTCCACCGAAACAAGAAATAGCCCTGTAGAATGATGAGAGCGAAGCGCGAAGTCCAGCGGGGAAACCTTCATTCTACTCGGCAATCAATCGGGCAGTCACACGGTTATTACGCTGTGCAATCCGGTTCCACTGTCCGGCTGTTACGTTGCCCGTGCGCGGAGGATATTCATAAAGCACCTGCCCGCGAGGAAGGTTCCTGACTTCCAGTTTTATTCCATGGTAGTCCGTTGCTGCTGCCGCCAGAAAATTGGCAAACTCCAGCGATTCCTGCATGGAAACAAGATCGGAACTTTGTGCCGGGTTCATGATTTTATCACAGCGAGAAAGGGGTAAATTCGCGGCTGCCAGTTGATAACCTTGTTCAATATTGCCGCGCAGGCAAAACTCACCAATATGGGTTCGCAATACTATCCGGCCACGAAAACCCGCCGCTTCGGCCCTTTCCAGTATTTGTCTGATTTGAGCCAGGCGCTGGCTGCCCAGGGCCAGTTCGTTATAGGGAAACAACAAGTTCCGGTTAATGGCCCACTCCGCCAGCTTCCAGTTCTTCTGCTGTCGCTGCGCGCCTGTTTCAGCATCCGTGCTTTTTCGAGCCGCCCAACTATCCAGCATCGATTGCAGTTTCTTCTCTGTCACGACCGGCTGGGCTTTAGTTGACGCGGCAAGCAATATTTTCTGTTGAAGATGATAATTCCAGATCAACGAGATGGTCAGCAACACGAACAATAACAGCAACGGCAGTTTGGAAGGCTTTTCCGGTTCTGGCTGTGCATCCACCAGTGTCTGAATTTTTTCATCCAGTTTCTCGGAAAAAGATTTGTTCAGCTTTCCGCCATACAACCTGAGTGAGGCCTGTATATTCTGGTGTAATACCTCAGATTGATCGGACAGATAACGGCGTATCCCCCGCAATTCAGCAAGCATTTTATCTTTCGGCTTAATCTTTTTGGGACGCGGCAAATCGCTGTTAAATCTTCGAACAGAAGGTGTTAACCCCTTTTCATTGTCGAGTCCCCCCTCAATAACTTCAGCGACGACGGTTTTCGATGAATGCGTCAACAGTCCCAGTCGGCGCAGAGCTTCGTGCAGATGGGTAGAGGCCGTCGTCTTGGGTAGAATATCAACCGCCCCCAGGGCGCGCGCCTGACTGAGATATAACTCGCCGCTTTGTGAGGTGAACATGATAATGGGAATCGTAGCCGTTTCCAGATTCTTCTTGATGTGCTTGATAGCCTCGAAACCATCCATGCCCGGCATCCGGTGATCCATAAAAATCACATCCGGTCGGTGCCGCAGAAGATAATCCAGCGCTTCTTCTGCGGAAGCGACGGTGTGCGCTCTGATTCCATATTTCACCAACATCCGTTGCAATACCAACCTTGCTGAACGGGAATCATCGACAATCAGAGCACGTTTCTCTTTCATAACCTCATCCAAAGCACGGGAAGTCAGAAATTAGTTTAGTCTTGCCGGGAACAAAGGGCAATTGTGCTCTATTTTATCGGCTTTAGCGTATCAATCCGGTAACGGGCATGACAGGCGACACAGTTATTACCCTGCCTTGTTAAATATAAAATATAAAGG
>CAZQVV010000202.1:0-2756 GCA_964596835.1 uncultured Thiohalophilus sp.
TTCGACAGGCTTCCTTCGACAGGCTTCCTTCGACAGGCTCAGGACGAACGGTAATCCCTAACAGGTATTTGGAACAGTTATTTAGAACTATAGCCCAAATTTTATTAAATGAAACAGGCTTAAATAATAGCTATGCTACAGACCATGATGGTGCTGCGCGCGGGGCGTTCTCCGGCGTCGACATCCAACCCGTCAGGTGATCGTCACGGGAGACGACGTACAAGCCAGCCGATCAACCCGTACCGCCTACCCCGCGCCGAGGTTGAGGCATTGATCCGTAGGTATGACTGAACAACACCGACTCCCTTATATTGGTCGTTTTGCCCCTTCCCCCACCGGCCCCCTGCATCTCGGCTCCCTGGTCGCCGCGCTAGGCAGTTATCTCCAGGCGCGTTCACATCAGGGACGCTGGCTGCTGAGAATCGAGGATATCGACCCCCCCCGTGAAGCACCCGGCGCGATCAGCGCCATTCTGAATACACTGGAGGCTTATGGTTTTGAATGGGACGGTCCGGTTACGTACCAAAGTCGGCGTCATGCCCTCTATGAAGATGCGCTATCCCGACTCCGGGACAGAAATGGCCTCTATGCCTGTCATTGTAGCCGTAAAATGATAGCTGAAACTCGCGCCGGCGACGAACCACCGCGCTATCCGGGAACCTGCCGGAACAAGGATCTGCTTCACACGCAAAGTACAACACCTCGTAGCCTGCGTCTGCGCACTGAAGACACTACCTTGAGCTTCAACGACCTTGTTCAGGGCCTGATAAATCATAATATTTATCAGGAAAATGGGGATTTTATCCTTTTCCGACGAGATGGTTTTTATGCCTATGCGCTGGCCGTCAGTATCGATGACATGCAGCAGGGCATCACCGAAGTGGTGCGCGGCAATGATTTGCTGGATACCACTGTCTGTCAAATTTACCTTATACAACAACTCGGTGGAACAGCACCCGGCTACGCCCACCTGCCTGTCGTCAACAATGCCGAAGGCAAGAAACTGAGTAAGCAGAGCGGCGCGCGGCCCCTGCCGTTTACCCGGCCGACTAAACAACTCTGCCAGGCTCTGAGCTTTCTCGGCCACGCTCCCCCGCCTGAGCTGGCGGAGGTGACAGTGACTGAATTCTGGCTGTGGGCGCGGCAAAACTGGCAATTAAAGCAGGTACCGGCAAAGCCCATAAATATATCGGCGCTGTCAGTCTGAACTGTCTAAATGCCCGATTAGGTGTTATTATTTAACCGAATACCCCGCAGCAAGTTGCGGGGTATTAAATTGTAGCGTGCGGATGGGTTTCCCTGCTGGACTTCGCGCTTTGCTTTACCCCTTCTACTGTTTTTTTTGCTACTAAACAGCGGGGAAAGAGATTCAAGCTAATTGATAGGCGGGAGATGAGCGGGATCATGGCGAAAACGGCACAGCAAATAAAGCCCGACGCAGACTCGGCCTTCATTGCAACATTCCGCGGCTCCTTTACCAGTATGCTGCGCTGGTCACAACTGGATCAGCTGTGGCAAGTACTGCGCGAACAGGGCTTCAAACACTGGTATATCTACGCCGTGGGCGAGGTGCCGCCCCAAAACTGCGCCGACAGCACACAACTGCATCGTTTCATCAATGAAATAGACAAACTGATCCGCCAGGAGCATCAAGAGGAATATTGCGGCATCGTCTATGCCGATAAGCGCGAAGATCCCAGCTTCATCAAAATATATGATCCTGGTAATCTCGGCGTCTCCTGCGGCTTCAGTAACAATCCACCGTTGCCTGGCTGGATATTATCACTTGAAATACCCATGGATCTCAGCAACCTGCCACAGGCGGGTAATCGCCGCCGCTGGTGGCGAAAACTTTTGGACTAATAAACGATCATAAAGACCGTGCGCAGACCGCAACCATCACCAACTTCATGACAGACAAACAAGAGCAATCCACCATCAACGATACCGATCAGTCAAAAGTTGATAACTACGAAAAATATCTGCTCGGCAGCAAGGCCGCTATCGTCCAGAAGCTGCGGCAACTGGCTAAAAGCAAGAACAACCTTACCGCTCATTTTGGCGGCGGCAAGTACTCTATGCTGACTCAGATCGTCGATGTGCTGCTGGACAAGGATCTGGTGGTACTGGATTATGGTTCCAACGAGGCCACCAATAAAAAACTGCTGCAAAGCGAACACACGGTATTCAAAACCCAGCACGAAGGTGTCACCGCCCAGTTCAGCACTGGCTCGCTACAAAAAGCCAAACTGCACGGCAGGCCGGCCTTTGCCTGCGCGATCCCCGAATCACTACTTTGGGTACAACGGCGCGAATTCTACCGGGTCCGCGTTCCCCTGCGTGACAATGTATTCTGCGAGTTGATACACAATGAGAATATTCTGGTTCCGTATTCGGTACTCGACATCAGCATAGCCGGGCTGGCCATTCGCATTGAGGATTCCAGATACCCTATCGAAGCCGGTATGCTCTTCAACGGCGCTCGTCTGATCCTGCCGAATGAAGAATCCGGCCTGGTCAATATCGAGATTATGAACTATCTACCGCTGAAACAGGACAATCTCGAAGCCGGCCTGCGCTTCGGCTGCCAATTCCATAATATCAGCACCGATATTTCAGCAAAAATACAGCGCTATATTTATGATATCGAACTGATGAACCGCCAGGCCAAGGATTGATCCTGTAGTCATTTTAACCCCGTGTTATATTCTTTAACCAAGCTAGCTATCGACGATTAGTCGTAATTGGACTAAAAT
>CAZQVV010000203.1:0-2738 GCA_964596835.1 uncultured Thiohalophilus sp.
TTCAAAATGGTCTGGACATATCCCCAAACTACCGCTTTCGATATGGCGAAACAAGGCCTTATTTTGTTCTTGGATAGTTTGGGCAAATAAAGCAACTGATCGAACAACATGAGAATGGTGCCAACATGGACCCTGTAAATTAGTTGGAGATCTCAATGATAAAAAGTATCTCATCAAAGGTTCAAGGAGGAGAAGTCACTTACGAACTTTACTCCCTCGGATGGAAGGCGTTTCAGAACCTCTGTGTAACTGTAATGGGTGAAGTTTGGGGGCAAGTGGTTCAGGGATTCTTCGATTCACATGATGGTGGAAGAGACGGCGCGTTCCATGGTACTTGGGCACAGGTGAATGGCGAATCATTTCACGGGGCTTTTACAGCACAGTGCAAGTTTACCGCCAAAGCCAACAAATGCCTTCAGATTTCCGATCTGAAGGATGAGTTCGTGAAGGCTAAGCGCCTTGCAACACGGGGACTTGTAGATAACTATATACTTTTCACCAACGCCCGCCTGACTGGGTCAACTGAGGAAAAGATCCGTCAAAAATTTGAAGCGATTCCTGGGATCAAGCGATTTGCGGCGTATGGTTGCGAGCGTATTTCCCAAATCATTCGGGAATCACCACGACTTAGGATGTTGGTTCCACGCGTTTATGGCCTTGGAGATCTTAGCCAGATTTTAGATGGGCGCGCATACGACCAAGCACAAGAAATCCTGAGCGCATTGGGTGATGATTTAGCAAAGTTTATCATTACCGATGCCTACCGGCAGAGCGCCAATGCCTTGGTGGAACATGGTTTTGTACTTCTGCTTGGTGAACCCGCCTGCGGTAAATCCACGATTGCGGCTGCATTGGCGGTTGGTGCTTTGGACGAATGGGGATGTTCAACCGTTAAGATTCGTGATGCTGACGACTTTGTGAAACATTCTAATCCACACGAAAAACAGTTCTTTTGGGTAGATGATGCCTTTGGTCCAACACAACTTGATTGGGCCAGCGCTGTCGCATGGAGTCGGGCATTTCCTCACATAAATGCAGCAATTCACCGAGGCGCCAAAATATTATTCACTTCCCGTGATTATATCTACCGGGCAGCAAGGCGATCCCTCAAGGAATCAGCGTTGCCGGTAATAAAGGAATCTCAAGTCGTCATTAATGTAGAAAAACTGACGAAAGATGAGCGCGAACAGATTCTTTACAACCATATCCGACTAGGCACTCAGCCGCGCGCGTTTAAGAACAAACTCAAACCTTTTCTTCCAGATGTAGCTGCACATGTGAGATTTAGCCCTGAAATCGCAAGGAGACTCGGAAATCCGTTATTCACAAAATGGCTTAACGTGTCGAAATTCAAGCTTGATAATTTTGTGGCAAATCCCTTGGAGCTTCTCTGCGAAATTATCAACACACTGGATGATGGTAGCCGTTCAGCACTTGCGCTGGTATTCATGCGAGGAGGGACACTACCGAGTCCGCTTCAAATATCCAAAGATGAAGATCAGGCGATTGCACGGTTAGGTGGCTCTGTCGCGAATGTGTCGAATGCGCTCAAATCGCTAGACGGGAGTTTGCTTCTCAATTCCCTTGAGGGCGATAGCTATGTGTGGCGTTTTAAACACCTTACGGTTCGAGACGCATTCGCCGCAGTAGTCGCCGAGAATCGGGATTTGATGGATATATACCTCACTGGGGCACCGTTGGATAAACTGTTCGAAGAGATTTCTTGCAGCAATGCAGGAGTCGAAGGGGCGAAAGTGATTATTCCTCTTGATCGATATGATGGCCTAATAACTCGTCTTGAATCATTCAATACTAAGAAGTGGAACAAATTTTCTTTGCATCGTTTTCTTTCACGTCGCTGTGATCGAGAGTTTCTGCAGCGCTATTTGGCTCGAAATCCTGGATTTATCTCAAATCTAAGCGTGGGAGCATATCTCTACGCAGTCTCGGACGTTGATGTCTTGGTGCGTCTCCATGAATTCGGTCTATTGCCTGAGTCAGAAAGACTTCACGCTGTCGAAACGATTCGGGATCTCGCAATTGATATCCCGGATTCTGGGTTTTTGCGAGAAGAGATTCGAAGTTTTATGACTCAAGAAGAATTTATTCACCTTCTTGATTATGTCCAGACGACGCTACTGCCCGATCTTGATAGACATATAGATCAATGGCGATATAACTACAATAGTGATGACAACCCTGAAATTTATTTCGATGAGTTAAAAAGCGCATTGCAGGACTACGGGGAAGAGTTTGAGGAAAACGAAAATGCAACTAAGCAAATCACCAAAGCATTAGCAGATATTGACCTGCTCATAGAAAAGTTACGGTCGGAATTCCCAGAAAAGCCGGATGAAGATGGTTCCTTAGGTGGGCGTGCGCAAGAAGATGCGCAGGATTCTGTTCGCTCTATTTTCGATGACGTAGATATGTAGTCACATGATTCTTTTCTTCATACGAGCGACCGGCAGTTGGGAATGACCCAATACTTCTTTTCAGAAAGAGTTCAGGAAAGGTGTCCAGTTCCGTTTTGATGCCATCCGTGAGCTTGGGCGAATGAAAGGAGCCTACCATTGGATTTTGCATGGTGGCGGAGACTAAGCACTCTGCCAAGGTTGTGGATCAGTCGTTTCTGCCTGGGGGGTGCAGGATCTGTTCGAGTGCGGTTTGCGCGTCCGCCAACGAACGACCGGCCGTGACGACCACCATGACTGTATCGTCACCGGCCATGGTGCCGG
>CAZQVV010000204.1:0-2716 GCA_964596835.1 uncultured Thiohalophilus sp.
CCTTCGACAGGCTTCCTTCGACAGGCTCAGGACGAACGGTGATTTAATCAGATCCGCCTTTAATAAAGTGGATCTGGTATTTGGAACGCGCCTATTTAGTCCCTGGTCCCTCTAGTCCCTTGATAGACAGGCAAACGTTTGCACACGTCCAGTACCTGCACCTTGACCCGGTCGATGACAGCCTGGTCACCTCGCGAATCGATCACATCGCACATCCAGTTGGCCAGATCGCGGCACTCGGCGTCCTTAAAACCACGGGTAGTGGCTGCCGGTGTGCCAATACGAATACCGCTGGTCACGAAGGGCGACTGGGGATCGTTGGGCACGGCATTCTTGTTGATGGTAATGTTGGCAGCTCCCAGCCAGGCGTCAACATCCTTGCCGGTCAGCGCCTGCTTGATGAAGCTGACCAGAAACAGGTGGTTATCAGTGCCACCGGAGATAACTTCAAAGCCCCGTTCAATAAAGAGTTCGGCCATCGCTCGGGCATTCACCACGACCTGCTGCTGGTATTGCTTGAATTCCGGTTCCAGGGCTTCCTTGAAAGCCACCGCTTTAGCGGCAATCACATGCATCAGCGGGCCGCCCTGGGTACCGGGGAAAACCAGTGAATTGAGTTTTTTCTCAATCTCTGGATTCGCTTTGGCCAGGATAATGCCACCACGGGGACCGCGCAGGGTCTTGTGGGTGGTCGAGGTGGTGACATCGGCAATCTGCACCGGGCTGGGGTAGACACCGACTGCAATCAGACCGGCCACATGGGCCATGTCGACGAACAGATACGCGCCGACCTTGTCGGCGATATCGCGAAAACGCTGCCAGTCCACTACCCGGGAGTAAGCGCTAAAGCCCGCGATGATCATTTTGGGCCGATGTTCCAGCGCCAGGGCTTCAACCTGGGCGTAGTCAATCTCGCCGCTTTTCTCTTCCAAACCATACTGGATGGCGTTGAAAATCTTGCCGGAAAAATTAACTTTGGCACCGTGGGTCAGGTGCCCACCATGAGCAAGACTCATTCCAAGTATGGTATCCCCCGGCTGTAACAGCGCCAGATAGACCGCCGCGTTGGCCTGGGATCCGGAATGAGGCTGAACATTGGCATAATCGGCTGAAAACAGCGCTTTTACCCGATCAATAGCCAGTTGCTCGGCAATATCGACATATTCGCAGCCCCCATAATAACGTTTGCCTGGGTAACCTTCGGCATATTTGTTGGTCAGCACGGAACCCTGCGCCTCCATTACCCGGGGGCTGGTGTAATTCTCGGAAGCAATCAGCTCAATATGCTCCTCCTGGCGGCATTTTTCATTTTCCATCGCCTGCCAGAGTTCATCGTCGAATCCGGCAATTTTCATATCAGTACCAAACATAGTGTCCTCAAAATAACGTCGTTAATTATCAATGAGATATGGTTTTGCGCCTCGGGTCACCACGAGCATCATCAAAGGTAGCGAAGCTTACCCGATCCAGAACAAAATTTCATTTCCGGGAAGGTTATTTATGAGGGGGAGAGCAAACGTTGGTGGGGAAAAGGGAATAAAAAAGCCCTCTTTCAAACAGACCGAAAGAGGGCGTTTTGGTACATGGAGGAGGTACCAGAAAAGCAGTATTATTATGCTCTAACTTATAAAGAAAACAACCTCCTCACATTTTTTTAGCTGCTACTACCACCCGCAACGGCTTCCAGAGTCGCCTGAATAGCGCCTGGAGCGCACATGATGGAAGCAAAGCTGTTGCTGCCCATCATCGACAGATCAGGGAAACTGATAGCAATTCTGAACTCGGCAGGCAAGGCATAGGCAATACCATCCTTGACAACGATTTCATAAGGAAGATGCCCCGTAGAACGGGTTTTTTTGAAATCAATGCGGCTCATGATGTATTTGTCGCCAGCACACTCCTCATCCTTTGTACCCTTCATGGCAACACCAAAGACCGTCGCTTTCCCGCCGGGAAGATCAATGCGGTAAACTTCAGAAGTACCACTCTTGCCCGCTTTCAGGTTAGCCTCTACCGTTTTGACCGCCTTGGCCTGGCTATCGAAATCGGCCAGTTCCAGACGATCCGTAAAGTAAGGCATCAACCATTTGTACTGATAGTCTTCCAGATCCTTGGCGCTCAAGCCTGAGTCAGGACCATATTCACCCTTGTTGCCCAGTGCGGATGCAAGCTTGGCATTGACATCGCTCAGGTTGCTGTCCATGCGGTAGGCTGCGCCGTAATATTCCGGGTTGGTATAGGCAACCTGGATGCCGCCATCCTTGCCCTTGGTGAGAGTGACGCGAGCCGACACACCAAAAGCGCCAAAGTCTGTTTTGGCGGCGGCTGATTTCAACTCATTATCGGTAATCGCAATAATGGTAGCGGAAGAATAAGGTGAATATTCACCGGCAATGGTGAAACCGGCAGTCGTTAGTTTTTCCTTCACGGCTGATACAGCTGACGCCATATCAGACCCTTCAGAATTCGCTAGAATAAACGGTTTCAAATTTCCATCGGCATGCGCTGTTCCCATTACGGTTGTAGCGATGGCGACGGCACTCAAGATAGTACGGATTTTGTTCATGGCTGACTCCCAAGATATACATCTTATCGTTTTTAGAATAATTAAGAGGGCCATTGGCGATGTTCTGCCAATGGCCCTCGCTCCTTTGATTACAACATCAGGACTTGCGTCCGGTTCCTTCGATATTGTTTGTTTCTAGTTATAATCCAG
>CAZQVV010000205.1:0-2676 GCA_964596835.1 uncultured Thiohalophilus sp.
CTTTAATTGTGCTCCCTGATCTGCGCCTGATCCCAAATCAGGTGAAACAGACGTGAGCGGTTTATTTTCCCGGCCACCGAACAGTCCTTGCAGTCCTGGAAGGTAGGTTTATTTCGGCATCCGAAACACTGCTCAACCAGTTGGAGGGCCGCTGAAATCTGTTGTTGCGCCTCCTCACATTCCCGTTTTTTCTTCTCTACGTCCGTACTCAATTCATTCAATAACTCAACCACCCGGTGACTGGCCTCATCGCCGCTACGGCTATCAGGCCGTGCGGAGGCCAGTTCATGAACCGTGCGTAAAGGCACATCGAGCCGCACCAGATGTTGAATAACCCGCAGGCGCGCAATCTCATCGTCCGAATACAGGCGTGTTCCCTTCACCGTTCGAAACGGCATCAACATGCCCTGCTCCTCATAAAAACGCAATGTCCGAGGCGTGGTATCCAGCAATTCGGCCACCTCGCCAATTTTATAATGCCAGCGACTCTGGTCGGGTGTGCGGGTTTGCTGCTTGATCCGCATCAATAATGTCCTATAATCCTACGAGCTGCGCTTCATGGCCAAGCTCCCGCATCGCGCTCAGTAACTGCACAGGTTTAATAGCACCAGGATTATAGCTCACGATAAGCAGATGATTCCTGCCTGGGTTATAGCGCGTGTCAGAAATACCGGTTACATGACCCAGCTTTTGGATCACCTGTTCAGCCGCTGATTCGTCAAGCGCATGGCGGGTATGAATCAAAACCTCAACCTGCTTCGCCGCGGCTTCATCCGTTTCAATTCCGGCCCATATATTTGCGTCCGCTTCTTTTTCAAATCCAGGTAGCTCGGTAATGCTCATAGCGTCTCCTCATAATTTATTAGCTGATGGGTTAAATAAACAGGGTGACATCCGATTGTTGCGCCACAGGCAAAAAACTGGCCGCGCCCGCATAGTCCGCTACCTCTGGAATAAAATCATCCCGGCTGTAACCGAACACGTCAACGGTCATCTGACAGGCGATCATTTTAACGTCGGCTTCCAGGCATAAGGCCCTCAATTCTTCGACCGTGGCGACTCCCTTGTTCTTGAAGGTTCTTTTCATCAGACGGGTAGCCAAGTTTTCAAAGCCAGGGACATTCGCCATGATCAGATTGGGCATCGGCCACTCAATATCCTGAAACCATTTAGGGCCGAAGGGCATCTTCATCGGCATGGCCGGGTTACCCAACGGACTCACCCGTGCGCCGAGATTTTTCTTTAACAGCGGCAGACCGTAAAAGGTGAAAAAGGCGGATACCTCCCAGCCCAGTGCGGCGGCGGTGGAAGCCAGAATAAACGGGGGATAAGCCCAGTCCAACGTCCCTTTCGTGACGATAATTGTCATGGAAGGGATTTTTGCCGCTTCGATGTCTCTCAGTTTTCCGGGAAGCACCTCATCCAGGCGATGGTCAAGCCAGGTATCGAGTTGTTTTTGCTGCATTGTTTCCAGTGAAGTTGCCATTTTACTATCCCCTTTGCTTTGTTTGCCGGGTTCCATCCTCCATGTCCCAGGACTTTGCCCAGGCTATAACGCCACGCCACACATATCGGCATCTAACGTTAACGTTAGATTGCATTGCAAGGAATGTCAAGTCTACGTCAATACTTTGCTCGATCATTGAGGAGCCGGCCTGGCACATAGCATATACGCTTGACCATATATACGGATAGCCATATACTTCCTGTCATGACTGAAATCGAATTTTACAAACAACTGGCAGACGAAACCCGCCTGCGCTGCCTGATGCTGATCTTTATGGAAGGCGAACTCTGCGTTTGCGAGCTGACCCATGCACTGGGGGTGTCGCAGCCAAAAATTTCCCGTCATCTCGCCAATCTGCGTCAGGCAGGTGTACTCAAGGATCGCCGTGACGGCCAATGGATTCACTACCATTTACACAAAAAACTGCCTGCCTGGGCGCGGCAGGTGTTGATGACAACGCTCGCAGGCCTGCGCGACGCTGCGCCTTATGCACAGGATCGCGATAATCTCAAAAACATGGCAGGCCGTCCCGGTAACGCCTGCGCCGTCATTGCCCCGGAATAATAAGGAAGGAAAAATATGAAGCTACTGTTTCTATGCACCGGCAATGCCTGCCGCTCACAAATGGCCGAAGGCTGGGCGCGGAGGCTGGCGAATGATGACTTTGAAGTCTATTCAGCCGGTATCGAGGCCCACGGTCTGAACCCGCGCGCGGTTGCCGCAATGCGGGAAGCCGAGGTGGACATATCCCGCCAGGAATCAACCCGCCTCAGCGACGATATGCTCGAACAAATGGACTATGTAGTCACCGTCTGCGGCCACGCCGATGAACTCTGCCCTGCACTACCGCCCGGCGTGCGCAAGGAACACTGGCCGCTGAGCGATCCCGCCAAGGCCGAGGGATCGGAACAAGAGATCCTGCAAGTCTTCCGTCATAGCCGGGACGATATCAAACAGCGGGTGCAAAAACTGATCGAACGCTTAACAAAGGAATCCGACACATGAATATCTTTGAACGTTATCTAACTATCTGGGTGTTTCTGTGCATTCTCGTCGGCATTACTTTGGGGCAACTGTTTCCCTCTTTTTTTCATGCTCTGGGGGCCATTGAACTTGCCCGCATCAACCTGCCCGTTGCGGTGCTGGTGTGGCTGATGATCATCCCCATG
>CAZQVV010000206.1:0-2554 GCA_964596835.1 uncultured Thiohalophilus sp.
CCCATGCAGCACAGCGTGGGTGAAGAGGAAATTCGGGATATTGGCGTCTGGCTGAAACAACGATTGTGTTAAATACGCTCTCTGCGCTATTCACACATCGCTTGTTCAAATAACAGCCATTTTTTCGGCCAAAACGGCGATCACGCTAAAATTCCACCACCCGGCTTTTCTGCCAAATTAAAATACGATTGTTGGCGGGCATGTCATAGTCATGCACCAGACGCAGATCATGTTGGCGTCCCAGTTCGACCAGCTTTTCATAATCACGAATACCGCTTTGCGGATCCCGCATCTTGAGCCAGGCATCAAATTCCTCATTACTTTTGCTGGTGTAATCGCCACCATAGTTAAACGGCCCGTACAGACACAGCAAACCCTGCGTCTGTAATATACGCGCGACACCGGCAAACATTTTTTTCACACAGGACCAGGCCATAATATGCACGCTATTGGCGCTGAACACGGCTTCCACTTCCAGCGTTGGCCATTGTGCCTGACTGACATCCAGCTCAAGCGGTGAGGCAAGATTGCCAAGATCCGCGTCATCAATCCACTGCTGGATACCCACATGCCGATCACGTACATCGCTGGTCTGCCAGTGCAGATGGGGAAGGTGGCGGGCAAAGTACACCGCATGCTGGCCGCTGCCGCTGCCAATCTCCAGTACACATTTTACATGCGCAAACTGTTCATTGAGCACAACAAGAATCGGATCCTTGTTCTGCTCACACGATTCAGCAAAAGGCTTCATGTCATTAAATGCCGTGATTGTGATTATTTGTATTTTAGTTATATTATTGTAGATATTGAATGAATTACAATCCAGGGTGGTTTCCGAACATTACTTACCCTGCTAATTACCATATAAATTGGGATTAATCCATGCGTCTGAGCCACCAAAGCCTGTCCATTACACTGCTTCTGGCCTTTTTTATCAGCCTGCCCGCCTCCGCTGATGAAAACGGGGCCGCCCTATATGCAGAAAACTGCGCCGTCTGTCATGGTAACCAGGGCAAGGGTGGCGTGGGCGTGCCGCTGGCCTTGCCCGATTTCCAGTATGCGGTCAGTGATCAGTTTCTTGAACGCACCATTCGCAATGGCCGCCCGGGGCGCGTCATGCCCGCCTTCAAAAACTTCAGCGATACACAGGTCAGAGCCCTCGTCCGGCATATCCGCAGCTGGGCGCCGGGCAAGCCCATTCGTTACCCCACCATCAAGGTCAGCGGTGATCCGCTAAAAGGCCGCATTCTTTACCAGAAAAATTGTGCCACCTGCCACGGCAAAAAGGGTAAGGGCGGGAGAGGAACCGGCGTAACCTTTTCTCGTCCGCGGGATCTCCCTATTATCGCGCCTGCCCTAAACAACCAGGGCTTTCTATACGCCGCCTCTGATCAGATGATCAAGGCCACCCTGATGAATGGGCGCGAGGGCACCCCCATGGTCTCCTTCCTCAAACAGGGACTCCGCGAGCAGGATATTAACGACATCGTCAGTTTTATCCGCAGCTTTGAAAAGCAGGCGCCAATCCGGACCCACCCTGAACCCGGTCATAACAAGCTGACAGTGGCATATGAATCCCCCTACGGTATGAAAGAAACCATCGCCGCACTGAAACGCGCCATTATCGGCGAGAATTTCCGCATCATCCGCATTCAGACTCTTGACAGTGGGCTGGTCAAAAAAGCACAGGAAGATCACAACAAGGTCATTATTTATTTCTGCAACTTCCAGTTACTCAACACCGCACTCGCCGTCGACCCTCGCGTCGGCCTGTTCCTGCCCTGCCGGGTCACCGTGGTCAAGCGCCATGGCAAGGTCATGGTCTATGCCCTGAATCCCAAGCACCTGAGTTATCTGTTCAACAATGATGAACTCAACAAACTCTGCGACAACATGAGCAAAGTCTATATTTCCATTATCGAGGAAGCCACCTTATGAAAAAATTCCTGCCCTTCCTCGCCCTCATCTTCGGTCTGTCTGTCAGCACCCCGAGTCAGGCTGACAACCTGCTCATGGCGCGCACCGATCTGAACTTCCCCGAGGCCATGCTTAAATTGCAGGACAGCATTCGAAATCATGGTTATACCGTCAGCCGGGTGCAACGTGTGGATATCGGTCTGACCCATAGTGGGTACGTCACCGACAGGTACCGAGTGGTCTTTTTCGGCAAGGCAGATCTGGTTACCCGCCTTAGTAATGACTACCCAAAGCTCATTCCCTATCTACCCTTCAAAATAGCTATTTTTGCTGAAGGCGAGGACACCCTGATCGTTGCCGCTAATCCACGCCAGCTTACCGACAAAACCTATCCTAAACTGGAACCGGTGATGAAAAAAGTTGAAAAGGACATGCTGGAGATTTTTCAGGCTATGCGTAATGACTGACAATAACACGGAATTTAAGGCAAGCTCTTTATGACTAAATAAGCGTTCCAAATACCAGTACACCTGTAAATTTCCACGTTCGTGCTGAGCTTGTCGAACCATGAGCGTGGAAATGCTGTGAATATAGTATTTAATCTATTCATCCTTCGACAAGCTTCCTTCGACAAGCT
>CAZQVV010000207.1:0-2499 GCA_964596835.1 uncultured Thiohalophilus sp.
CTACAGAACCGTAGACGAGTAGGATGGGTAGAGCGAAGCGAAACCCATCATTAATAAGCAGCACACCCTGCATAGAAAGTTAAAAACATATACCCGGTGTGAGGGGTGAGTAGTTACGTTTTATTAACGCAGAGGACGCGGAGGCGCAGAGGACGCAGAGTTTTTATTGATTGTAGGTTCGTCTTCAAGCAAACCTGTGCGGCTCACCTGTGCCCGAAGGGTAGAAGTCGCACCTACAATAGTACTTCGCAACAAGCTGCGGGGAATTAAACCCACATTATTTATCCTTTGCGTCCTCTGCGTTATTTCACGTAACTATAATCAATACTTCAACAACGCCGAGCCCCAGGTGAAGCCGCCACCGAAGGCTTCCAGCAGAACCGTCTCACCGCGTTTGATGCGGCCATCCCGCACGGCGATATCCAGCGCCAGGGGGACGGAGGCGGCGGAGGTGTTGCCATGCTCATCGACGGTGACCACGACATTGTCCATCGACATTCCCAGTTTTTTTGCGGTAGCGTTGATAATGCGGATATTGGCCTGGTGCGGCACCAGCCAGTCGATCATCGATTTATCCATGTTATTAGCCGCCAGGGTTTCGTCGACGATGCGCCCGAGGGTATTCACCGCTATCTTGAACACTTCGTTGCCGCGCATTTCTATCAGGGCGTCTCCAGCCTTGAATTTGTCCGGATTTTCGGAGATCCCCCCCCGCACGGTCAGCAGATCCTTGTACTTGCCGTCGGCATGTAAATGGGTGGATAAAATCCCCGTTTCCTCACTGGCCGAAAGCACTACCGCACCGGCGCCATCGCCAAACAAGATGCAGGTACCGCGATCCGTCCAGTCGATAATATTGGACAGGGTTTCGGCACCTAGCACCAAAGCATGCTTTGCCTTGCCAGTGGTGATGAACATATCGGCCACACCCAGAGCATAGACAAAGCCCGCGCACACTGCCTGCACATCAAAGGCGGGGCAACCATGAATATCCAGACGTTCCTGCAACAGGCAGGCGGTGCTGGGAAATATACGGTCGGGAGTCGTCGTAGCGACGATAATTAAATCGATATCATCTTTGCCCAGCCCGGCGGCCTCGATAGCCTTGCCGGCAGCCTGTTCCGCCAGATCGCAGGTCGTCTGCCCCTCACTGATATGGCGTTTTTTAATTCCGGTTCGTTCGATAATCCATTGATCTGAGGTTTCGACCATTCTTTCCAGGTCGGCATTGGTCAATATTTTTTTCGGTAAATAACTACCGGTTCCTGCTATACGCGAATAGATCAAATCACTACCCCTTGACTAGCTGATTTTCCAGTTCCCTTGTGATAAGTGCGGGTACGTTCTTTCTGACTTCGATAATAGCTTCAGAAATCGCAGTCGCAAACGAATACGCATCGGCACTGCCATGGCTCTTGATAACAATACCCTGTATACCCAGAAAACTGGCGCCGTTATATTCCCGTGGATCAATACGTTTGCGAAAGGCTTTGAGTACCGGCAGCGCCATAAGGCCACTCAGCATGGTCAGCGGATTACGTTTGAATTCCTGCTGAATGTAGTAGCGAATCATTTTGGCGACACCTTCGGTTGTTTTAAGCATCACATTGCCAACAAAACCATCGCAGACGACCACATCGGCATCACCCATGTAAATGCCATCACCTTCGACATAACCGATGTAATTCAAATTACTGTTCGCCAGCAGGGCGGCGGCCTGTTTGACCTGCTCGTTACCCTTGATTTCTTCTTCACCAATATTCAGCAACCCCACGGTTGGGCGTTCATTGTTGTCAACGGCCGTTGCCAGCGCGGCACCCATCACGGCGAATTCGAACAGGGCCTCTGCGCTGCTATCCACATTGGCCCCCAGGTCCAGCACATGTGCATGGCTATTTTTTATGTTTGGCAACATGGTACAGATAGCCGGGCGATCCACGCCCGGCAACATTTTCAGAACAAAGCGGGCGGTAGCCATCAGTGCGCCGGTATTGCCAGCGCTGACGCAGGCCTGCGCCCGTCCATCCTTGACCATGTTAACGGCGACGCGCATGGAAGAATCTTTTTTGCCCCGCAAGGCCTGTGAAGGCGGTTCATCCGAATGCACCACCTCGGAGGCATGCTGGATTTGCAGGCGTGCAGACACCGACCGGCTGCCTCCCTTGAGAACCTTCGTCAGTTTTTTTTCATTGCCAACAAGAATGAGTGCCAGGGAAGGATGCTGTTCAAGTGCTTTGATAGCCGCCGGCACAATCACACGGGGGCCAAAGTCACCGCCCATGGCATCGAGCGCGATAGTGATACTATTGTTCGTCATCCAGGATGATTTTGCATATCGAATGTCTTATAAATAAAATAACGGGACATGATTTTCACCATGTCCCGTCCACTAAATAAGTGTTCCAAATAGCAGAACACTTGTGAATTTCCACGTTCGTGGTGAAGTCCTGAGTGCATCGAAGGGTCGAGCCATGAGCGTGGAAATGCTGTGAATAGAGT
>CAZQVV010000208.1:0-2474 GCA_964596835.1 uncultured Thiohalophilus sp.
GAACGTGGAACACATACACTGTGATCCAGTATTTGAAACAGCTATTTAGTATAAATTTTTCCTGGTTTTTCATTCTTCGATAACGCCCCTCGACAAGCTCAGGGCGGGCGGTATCTTAAATCATTGAGGCACGCTTCAGCTCTTTCAGCATGGTTTTGAGGCTGTCCCGCCAGTGTGGAATGTCATAATCCAATAGCCCCCGGATTTTTTCCTTGCTGAGTACCGAGTAGGCAGGCCGGGCCGCCGGGGTGGGGTAAGCACTGGCTGGAATCGGTTTTGTGTGTTTGATTTTTAGTTTCATTCCCAGAGACTGTGCTTCGTTAATGAGGGCTAAAGCAAAATCATACCAGGAAGCGACCCCTTCATTGCTAAAGTGATAAATACCCGTGCATTCTTTTTCTATCAGTGTATACATGGCCTGGCTGATATCAAAGGTCCATGATGGGCTGCCAATTTGTTCGTCAATGATCCCCAGTTCTTCACGTTCTGAAGCCAGACGAAGGATAGTTTTGACAAAATTATGGCCATGGATACCATAAACCCAGGCGGTGCGCAGGATGGTGGCGTCCGGGAGAATTTTCTGAACAGCCTGCTCCCCTTCCCACTTTGACTGGCCGTAAACACCTAATGGATTAGCACGGTCGTGTTCGCGGTAGGGGTGGGATTGCCTGCCGTCAAAAATAAAATCGGTGGAAACCTGTAGCAGGCGACCGGCATAACTCTGTACCCCTTCGGCGACGGCTTGTGCAGCATCACGGTTTACTTGAAAAGCGAGTTCGGCGTTTTCTTCAGCTTTATCGACCTGGGTGTAGGCGGCACAGTTGATAACCCAGTCGGCACGTTGTGAGGCAATATATTCAGCCACCTGTTCCGGCTGTGAAAAATCCACGTCTTTACGACCGATGCCAATGGTATTGATACCTTTGTGTTGCAGCATGAGCTGTGTTTCATGGCCGAGTTGTCCGCCTGCGCCGGTGATGAGAATTTTCATGTGGCATCTTCGTAAACAGGCAATACTGCATGCATATCTTTTAGAGGGCTGTTGGCTGCGTCCTTGTCCGAGAGCAGGATGTCGCCGGATGGCCAGTCGATAGCAATATCAGGATCGTTCCACAATATGCCCTGTTCGTATTCGGGGGCGTAAAAATCGGTGCATTTGTAAATAAAATCTGCATGGTCACTGAGGACGCAGAATCCATGCGCAAAACCGGGCGGGACGTAAATCTGTCTGAAATTATCAGCGCTGAGCTCATACCCCACCCACTGACCAAAGGTGGGCGAGCCTTTGCGAATATCAACCGCGACATCAAACACCGAACCCTGACTGACGCGTACCAGTTTGCCCTGGGGGTGTTCGAGCTGGTAATGCAGGCCGCGCAATACACCTTTGTTCGAGCGGGAATGGTTGTCCTGGACAAATGTTACATCCAGTCCGGCGCCAGCATATTTTTGTGCATGCCAGGTTTCCATGAAAAATCCGCGGATGTCACCAAATACATCAGGCTCGATAAGCAGGACTCCGGGAAGGGAGGTGTGGATAATCTTCATAGGCCGGGGTTATCGTCTTTTAGTAGATTGAGCAGGTAGCGTCCGTAGTTGTTTTTACGTAGCGGATAGGCCAGGGCTTCAAGCTGGGCAGCATTAATATAACCCATATGAAAGGCGATCTCTTCCAGGCAGGCAATCTTGAGTCCCTGCCGCTGTTCAATGGTTTCGATAAAGGTGGAGGCCTGTAGCAGAGATTCATGGGTACCGGTATCCAGCCAGGCGGTACCCCGACTGAGAAGTTCCACATTGAGGCTGTTTTTTTCGAGGTAAATTTTATTGACATCCGTAATTTCAAGCTCCCCCCGGGAAGAGGGTTTCAGGTTGGCGGCGATATCGAGCACCTGATTGTCGTAGAAATACAGGCCCGTCACCGCATAATGAGAGCGGGGCTGTTCCGGTTTTTCCTCAATGGATACGGCATTACCATTTTTATCAAACTCCACTACACCATAGCGCCCGGGATCCTGGACCCGGTAGGCGAAAACACTGGCGCCCTGTTCACGCTTCATGGCATTGGCCAAGTTGGTACCCAGGCCATAACCGTAGAAAATATTGTCGCCCAGGATAAGGCTGCAATGTGAATCGCCAATGAAGTCCGCACCAATAGTGAAGGCCTGCGCCAGGCCTTCTGGTTTGGGCTGTTCGGCATATTCGAGTTGCAGGCCAAACTGGTTGCCGTCACCCAGCAGGCGTCAAAACTGGGGCAGATCTTCCGGAGTGGAAATAATCAGGATGTTGCGGATCCCCGCCAGCATCAGCGTGGAAAGCGGGTAATAGATCATGGGTTTGTCATAAACCGGCATCAGCTGCTTGCTGATAGCGCGAGTCAGAGGATAGAGACGGGTGCCAGAGCCACCCGCCAGTATGATGCCTTTCATATTTTTATTCCCCGGAAGTTAAATGTAATTATTTAAATAAAACAAACA
>CAZQVV010000209.1:0-2376 GCA_964596835.1 uncultured Thiohalophilus sp.
CTAGGCCGTCGTTGCCGACTTCCGGCAATGTGACGGCGCCAGTCACAAGGGTAGGCGATCTGGTGAATCACATGATCGGCTTTGGGTTTGCCGGTAAACAACGTTCGGATTATGCCGGTGTGCTCATGGGGTTTATACCGGTGGACAAATCAGGTGCCGCAGTACCTGGCGCGAATATCGTAGTGACCCTCGGCAAAGGACAACGATTAATTATTAACAGCCCGATGTCGACGCAAGGGCTTTCTTTGGCGTTTTCAGACAATCTTCTCGCTGCTAATCCAGGCATCTATGGTAAAAAGGGCGAAAAATCATTCGGCGTCCGCTTTGACCTTAGCGCTTCGATGGGCGGTAATGGCGGTAAAGCCGCTCCGCCGCAAGCGATTGTCCTCTCCAGCATGCAGCGGGTGACGGTAGGTCCAGACTTACTCTACTTCTCGTCGTCAATGAACTCGTCTATATTACAGCCTTACGAAAACGCCCTCAAGATGCAGCGGGCATTCATAAAAAAATATCTTGGCATATCTGCAAGCCCATGGGGCATGGTTCTTACTCAGCAAGCGGGCCCCGTGTCTGTCACCCCGGATAGTGTTGAGTATCATGGAGCAAACATCACACTCTTTCCATTTTCTGTTACCGACAATCCACCCGCACAGATCGCTTACCTGAATTTGCATGAATGGGTCGAAAATACTTTGGATAGGACCTTCCCACCGCGACCGCCACGCTGGATAGCCGACGGCTTGGCGGAATTTTCAACTGTAACGTTTTACAGCCGGCTTTCTCCGCAGAAGAGGCGGGCTTACGATGCGACGAACTGGGGACGGTCCTACCTGCGTCAAATGCAAACCGAACTAAATCAGCAGATGAAAACACAGAAAACATTCGATCTGCTCTTGTGGCCCTACGCAAGCACAAATTATCCTTTGATCAAGAGTAAACAGTCACTTGGATATCGGGCAGCAGCAAGTTTTTGGAATGATATAGCTCAGAACAACGGTATCGGCACAATTAGTGATTTTATCCGCCGCCTCCCTGATCACAGCACAGTTACAAATGCGCAGGCCCTGTCAACTTTGCACACAGTCACAAGTAGAGACTATTCACCGCTATTAAGGAATTATCCCTTATCGAGGGTGGAAATGTTCTACCAACAACTGGACGCGGATTTACATAAAAAGAACGGCTCGCCCTAGGTCAGCGGGGTCGGCTCTCGCATTGTAACATTCAAACAAAATGGTGTATGGTTCGGACATGGCCAGACCCCTCCGAATAGAGTTCGCAGGAGCGCTTTATCATGTGACCTCGCGTGGTGATCGTCGCGAGCCTGGTGGATTCCACTCCAAAGTGCAACACGTCAAGCATGAAGCGGACACCGCAGGGCAAACCCGGTAACGTGAGGGGCGACACCTACTCACTGAAATCACGGGAGCCCCTGCAATGTCCTATTACCATCTTAGCGCCGAGGAGCGGATGAACGAGGGCATTACCCAACGGGTTTCCCAGATCCGGTTGATGCCATCAAATTCCGCATGGAGCAACAGGGCTTCACCGTAGATTGCCTTGTGCCCGTTATAGGGCGCAAAAATCGAGTTTACGAGGTCTTGAACACGCTGTTTTTATCGCCTACTTGCGCCGGGATTTCTGGTGGTCTGTGCGCTTCATGAGGATATGGATGCGCCACGCCGTCTGCTTGATTGACTATCGCCCCGGGAAAGAACAGGGCCGCTATACGAGTTGAGGCATTGCCGCCCAACACTTTCTATTTCCGAACGCGAATAACGGCCATCGAATTCAACCTCCAGGTTGATATGACACGTACCGGCCTGGAGGTTGATGGGCTGTCTACCCGTTTCTGGGCAGGCTGCGCTTGCTCTGCAGCCAGCTCAGAATCGGCTCCCACTGCGCCCAGTCCTGCCACGCCTGGTAGGCCGGCAGCTCGAGGATCCCAAGCCCCATGCCGGCGGCACGCACGTAGTTCTGCGTCTCGCGCAGGCGCCCGACCACCGACTCGCGGCGGCGCCCGAGCCACTGCTCCAAGGCGTGGGCGCTGCGCGTGTACTCTATCAACCGGTTGGCCACCAGCCCCACGCGTATCTGCCGGTTGGTCACCGGCGCCGCGGCCCCCAGTTCATTGAGAAAGCGGGTGGCGGCATTCATGTCCACCGGCGAGGGAATGATCGGTACCAGCACCGTTTCGGCGCGCCGCAGAAATTCGTTCAGCTCCGCCCCGTGCAGACGAGCCGGAGCATCGATCACCAACACGTCGGCCGCGCGCGGCAAATGACGCAACCCGTCGTAGGTGGCCTCCAGACCGACGATCAGCGGGCGATCGGCGCCCCGAACCGAGAGCCAGTCGAGGCTGCCCTGCTGGGGATC
>CAZQVV010000210.1:0-2333 GCA_964596835.1 uncultured Thiohalophilus sp.
CGAAGGGTTCGCCCTGAAGTTCCTCGTGAAAACCCCTGCCTCAACTCATCTGTCCGCGCAGACAAAATACCCTCAAGAAAATAAATGTTATAAAAATCAATACCTAAAGGTTTATTACTACCGAACCGATAGTCTCTACACCGCTGGATCACCGGTATTTGACAAGAGGCTTTTATGCGCCATTCCCTGTTTTTAAAACTGTTTCTACCTATCACCTTTCTTTTCATTCTTGTGATTATTGCCGTGGCGGTGGTCACCCCGGAACTGGTCAGACGAAACGCCGAAACGGATGCACGAGAAACGGCGCAGCATACGGTGAAACAGTTAAAAACCCTGCGCGCCTATTACGTCAAGAATATCATTAAAAAGGTGCTGGGCAAGGGGGGAATAAAGAGCAGTTTCAACTACAAAAATGATCCCGATACTATTCCGCTGCCCGCCACCATGATCCATGATTTAAGCAAACTGTATTCGGGTGACGGCACAACCGTTTCCCTGTATTCGCCTTTTCCTTTTCCCAACCGGGCATCAAGACAACTGGATAATTTTGGCCAGCAGGCCTGGACGACGCTTAGCCGTCACCCGGATACTATTGTGACACGCATCGATACGATAAAGGGTGAGCCGGTGATGCGGGTGGCGATTGCCGACCGCATGGTGAGTAAAGCCTGTGTATCCTGCCACAATAGCCGGACTGATACACCCAGGACTGACTGGAAACTGGGTGATGTGCGCGGCGTGCTGGAAGTGGATCTGTCTATTGCTTCGGCGCTGGCGCGCGGGAAAAGCATTGAGCACACTCTCCTCGGCGTTATCCTGGCTGCCATGATCATCGCCTACCTGATTCTTCTTTTTATTTACCGCAAGTTCATTGGCTCAAGACTGAAAAACCTGCTCGAAGTGCTGCAAAATATTTCAGAAGGGGACGGTGATCTGACCCGTCGCCTGCCTGAAGATGGAAAAGATGAGATTTCCCAAATTGCAAAAAGCTTTAACCGGTTTGCTGATAGTATGCGTAATACCGTAAGCCGGATATCGGAAATCACCCGGAAACTGTCTGATTCATCTTCCAGGCTGGCGGAGATCAATCATGCATCCGGCACGGCCGTTCACCATCAGGGCAATGAGACGAACCAGATCGCGACGGCCATCAATGAAATGGCTGCGGCTGCGGAAGAAGTCAGCCGCCATGCCGCCGAGGCTGCGCAGTCCAGCACCAAAACGGATACCAACACACAGGCAACGCAGCACGCGGTAAATGCTGCGATTAATGATATTCAGCAGCTCTCCAGTAAGCTGGAAGCAGCGGCCGACACGATGAGTCAGTTGCAGGAAGGCGCACAAAATGTCGGTGGGGTCATTGACGTGATTCGCGGCATTGCCGAGCAGACCAACCTGCTGGCGCTGAATGCCGCCATTGAAGCCGCGCGCGCCGGGGAACAGGGGCGGGGTTTTGCGGTGGTGGCCGACGAAGTGCGAACACTGGCGGCGCGCACTCAGAAATCAACAGAAGAAATCAGAGACATGATCGAGAAACTGCAGGAAATTTCAGGCAAGGCCGTGGATACCATGGAACAAAGTCAGCAGCAGGCCGGGCACAGTGTTACCCAGGCCGGTCACGCGGGGGAGTCTCTGAATAGCATTGTGCAATCCATTTCATCGGTCAATGATATCAATACCCAGATAGCCGCCGCGTCCGAGGAACAGTCTCAGGTCGTGGCCAGTATTGATCAGAGTATTACTGCGATAAAAGATCTGTCCGAACAGACGGCCGCCCATGTCACGCAAAGTGGCAATCTGAGTAATGAACTGGCGAGCATGGCAACCGAGCTTCAGACTGAAGTCAATCGATTCAAGGTTTAATCCGGAATTCATGGTCCGGTAGGGTAACCAGAGGAAAAGTAGCGCCCTTGGCTGCCCAAAAGCCGTAGACTTTACGGGAAAGACCCTTTATCTTCTATACTCTTTGAATATTGGCGCGATAACGGATGTGCCTGGGGGACGATGGGGGCGATCAATCGCCCTCTGCCGGGGAATCCAGAGCAATCCCGTGTGGAGACTGAACAAATGATGCGGATTACGCATTACACGCCATTGCTTGAAACCCTCACCCGGGAGATAGCCAAGAAGGCCGATGGGGGTCCCATCTTTCCCGAGGGAAGCCGATGAGTTATCTGGAACAGGCGCTGCACGGCATCCCGCGTCGCCCGCTGGCCGTGTTGCTACTCACGCTACTCGCGGCCAACCTCCTGTCCTGGCTCGCCGCCTTCGGTCTGGCCGCAATCCAGCCCGGCATCCTCGGACTCGCGGGGCTGGCCTGGGTGTTCGGCGCC
>CAZQVV010000211.1:0-2252 GCA_964596835.1 uncultured Thiohalophilus sp.
GATTGATGAACAAGCCGAGCCAGGTCGGAAAAAAGGATTCCCGTTGATAACGCGCACGCAACGCGCCACGAATGTCATTCAAGCCATTTCTCCCGCCATTACTCAATCTTCAATATCAGCAGGCGCCGTTTTATCTCGCCGGATCATTCTGTATGTTTCCTCATAAATATAGCGTCGGGGACCTATGGCAATAATTTCAATAGATTTAGTTGAGGTCAGCCGGTAGATAATTCTGAACCGTTTCACTCGTAAACTGCGCAGCCCTGCAAGTTCGTCCTTGAGTGACTTTCCGCAATATGGATCCTGAATTAAAGCTTCCAGAGATGTTCGGATCAAAGTTTTGAGCCGGGGATGCATGTGGCGAACAAACATAACCACATCATCAGGAATTCTGATTCGATACACTCCTGTGCGCGCTATTCAAAAAGCTCTTCAAGTGTGTACAAAGATGCCTTTTTTTTCTTCAAGTTCTGTAAGCCTTTCTTGATTTCGATCATCAAATCGGCATCAAAGCGTATCCCCATGGTTTCCCGCCAGCTATCAAATTCATCCGGACTTATCAGCACGGCCGCAGGACGGCCATGCTTCGTAATCACAATTTCTTCTTCAAAGGTTTTTATATCTTCAACCAGGGCACTGAGTTTCATTTTAGCTTCGGACAAAGATAAGGTTCTCATATCGACTCCAGTCATATTTGACCATAATTCAGCCTATTTTAACAGAGGCCTTTCAATAGTCAATGCGCACCGTACACCCCACTTAGTCGTTGTTAAGAACGAGCAAGCAGCATCCCCTTGAACTCGCCTATTCCCATATCATCGTCAGCCGGAAACTTGACCTCGACCTGCAAACCCAACTGATGGATCCGTTCCAAAAAATAGTGCCTAGAATACATGACTGGTTATTTCTTTTTCAAGACGACCAAATGTGTCTGGCCTATGATATTTTCACGATGTTGAATATAAGTAAATGGTGCAAAAATATTGATAAAAGCCGACTGAGCAAACGAAAAAAGTTTCTTTTTCATTCCATGAGCCATCATTTTCCGATGGTCAGCTATAATATTCCCTAGATAACCGAGATAATGAACATACCTCAATGGCTCCTGGTAATAGCCAACCATTTCCAACCCATGCAATGTTGCCAAATAATCAAATGTCTTTTTGGGCCACGAAGAGTTGTGATGAGGAGGCATATCCAATAAGTTTATATCAATATCCTTAAGATATCCGTCGGGGTTGGGGACAGCGAGAATTAATTTACCACCCGGAGAAAGATGCTTCACTATATCGTGAACTGTTTCAGATAAGTTATCCATGTGCTCAAGCACCTCAAACAAAGCGATCATATCATATGATTTATCCAAGGATTTAATGGACATTGTCGTTGCGGATAATCCCTTGTTCGCACATTTTCTGATTGCATCTTCATTGATGTCCAACCCTTCCACGTGTTCGATGGCAGAAGAGATTTTTTTCAAAAAACAACCAGCGCCACAACCTATCTCCAGGAAGGAATTGGGCCGAGTCTCAGTAACTAATTGTGCCGCAACATCAAACTCCCACTTATCGTTCTCATAATACCACGGAAACTTGGAAAGTTTCTCATAAAACTCGCTATCACCATACAACGGAGGATCAAAATATATTAAATCACATTGTATACATTGCTTCTTTGTTATCGTTTTGATTTCATCGCTAATAAATGGATCAAAACCAAAAGATGTATTCCACAACAGACTTAACGCATTTACAGAATAAGCTCGCAAAGAAATCGAACTCGAGCACAAGCACAGCGGACATTCCATAATCAATTATCCTCCATTTCGTCTAAAAAGCATGCCTTTAAATACACTATCAATATTGACCTTGTCATCGGATAGGAACTCTGTGCATAGGGAATACCCCGCATCGTCCAATAAAGTCATAATATTGCTCTCGAGAAAAAACCATGCGGGGATTTTAGTATCGCTCCAATAAGCAATATGCTGAACCGCCAGCCGGTCTTTCTCTCCCGCGATGAAGGGCGTGCGATCCAGTAATATGTATGGTGTGCGCGAGTGGACAAGGTCAGCCAGTATGTCATAAGGCTTTTCGAGGTACTGAAGCACACTGGAGAAAAGCACCACATCCACCGTACCTTCCGCCAGACATGCCTCCACGGTTTCATGGAACTGCAACACATCATCCTGAAATTTCTCACGGCCACAGGCGACATAATGAGCTTGCTCCACCACCGCCCAACGCACCTGC
>CAZQVV010000212.1:0-2226 GCA_964596835.1 uncultured Thiohalophilus sp.
GGCGACCTCGCCCCAGTATGCTGAATAGTTACAAAAATTATTTTCTCTGCGTCTCCGCGCCTCCGCGTTCTTTGCGTTTAATATAACCCTATGCTTAAACCACGGCGGTTATGCAAACTGCTTCAAAAACCTCAAATCATTCTCAAAAAACAGCCGTAAGTCATTGACTCCATAGCGTAACATGGCCAACCGTTCGACCCCCATACCGAAGGCAAAACCGAGGAATTCCTCTTCATCGACGCCCACATGCTGTAGCACATTCGGATGCACCATGCCGCAACCCAGCACTTCCAACCAGCCGGTGTGACTGCATACCCGGCAACCTTCGCCGTTGCACATGACACATTCGATATCCGCTTCCGCCGACGGCTCGGTAAAGGGAAAATAAGAAGGCCGAAAACGCACGGACAGATCATCCCGTTCAAAAAAACGATGCAGGAAATCGATCAGAATGGCCTTCAGATCGGTGAAACTGACATTTTCATCCACCATCAGTCCTTCGACCTGATGAAACATGGGCGTATGCGTCAAATCCGAATCACAGCGGTAAACCCGTCCTGGCGCAATGATTCTTAAAGGGGGTTTGCGCCCTTCCATCACTCGGATCTGAACCGGTGAGGTATGGGTGCGCAACAAAGTCCGGTCGGCAAAATAGAAAGTATCGTGCATGGCCCGCGCAGGGTGCGACTCGGGAATATTCAGCGCTTCAAAGTTATGCTCTTCATCTTCGATTTCAGGACCCGTTGCGACTTCGAATCCCATTTGCCGAAACAAATCTTCAATGCGATCCATAGTGCGCGTAATCGGATGCAGGCCGCCGCTGGGCAGGCTGCGCCCCGGCAGGGTTATATCCAGGCTTTCCGCTGCCAGCCGGGCATTCAGGGCTTCGTTCTGGAGACTTTGCTTGCGTGCCTCCAGCGCCTGCTGTACCGTCTTTTTGGCGGTGTTGATCGCCTGTCCCGCTTTGGGGCGTTCTTCTGCAGAGAGACTTCCCAGGGTTTTCATGCGCTCGGTGAGCGTACCTTTCTTGCCCAGATAGCGCACCCTGATTTCATCCAGTGACCTGAGATCAGTACTGGCCCCCATCGCGGCAGTCGCTTCATTAATGATCTGTTCCAGTTCCTGTTGCACGCTCGTATCCCGTTGAGAATAAATGGTTATCAATATGTAATAAACTACCCTGCCGCAAGCGGACGGGGTATTAAGCTGTAGGTTGGGCTGAGTGAAACGAAGCCCAACAACCTGCTCTGAATATTGTGTCGGGCTTCATTTTATTCAGCCCAACCTACCGTTTTTTCGCCGTAAGCAGCGGGGAATGAAACCCTCAGAGATTCAACACAATTGCCAAGGGCTATTGTATGCAGGTTGGCGCTGAGCCATAATTTTTCACACAAAAAAGGGGAAGACTGACGTTCCCAGCCTTCCCCTAATCTTTTTACTGTGCGATTCCGCCGTCAGTATACGCCGACATGGCGGGACGCTTGCGCCTGATATTACAGGCTCAGTTCGACAGATTAGCCTTGGCTTTTTCGGCTAAGGCCGCAAACGCTATTTTGTCGAAAATGGCCATATCCGCCAGCACCTTGCGATCAATTTCAATCGAGGCTTTTTTCAGGCCATTGATGAAACAGCTGTAGGACAGACCACATTCCCGCGCACCCGCATTGATGCGCGCAATCCACAGTGCGCGAAACTGACGCTTACGCTGTTTGCGGCCGATATAGGCATACTGACCGGCCTTGGTGACGGCCTGAACCGCAACCCGGTAAACATTCTTGCGACGGCCATAATAACCCTTGGCTTGATCCAGTACTTTTTTATGGCGCGCACGAGCCGTGACGCCGCGTGTTACTCTTGGCATAGTCTCATCCTCCCCTTAACTGTATGGAATCATTTTGCGAACAGCGGCCGTATCGGCTGCACTGACCGCTTCACCGTTACGCAACTGACGCTTGCGCTTGGTGGTCATTTTGGTGAGGATGTGGCTTTTATTGGCGTTGCCACGTTTAAATCCGCCGGACGCCCGGCGTTTAAAGCGCTTGAGGGCGCCGCTGTTGCTTTTCATTTTAGGCATGCTCTTACTCCGCATTGATAAATAGAATAGTGAATCAGGTATGAAAAGAACCCGGGATCACATCTGTTGCAGTCTGAAACGGCTGCTGCACCCAAATAAACCACCCCGCAGCAAGCAGCGGGGTATTAATTGGTAATGTGCTGATGGGTTTC
>CAZQVV010000213.1:0-2225 GCA_964596835.1 uncultured Thiohalophilus sp.
TTTGTCCTGAGCCTGTCGAAGGAAGCCTGTCGAAGGAAGCCTGTCGAAGGAAGCCTGTCGAAGGACATATGTGCTAAATTATAGTGGTTTTCTGTTCCACATTCATGGTTCGACAAGGCTCTCCTGAGTCCGTGAGCGAAGTTGAGGGGTTCACCACGAACGCGGAACATGCGTTCCGACCTGGTATCTGGAGCCGCTATTTAGACCCGCTACTAAATATCTAACTTTTTCAGGAAATTAGAAAAATGATGATAACTGTTTTTCCTCGCCCCTCGTCCCTCGCCCCCCGTCCCTTATCATGAGCTGGTGGGGTAAGCTTATCGGCGGTGCGTTTGGTTTCATGCTGGGCGGACCCCTGGGCGCCGTGCTGGGTGCGGCCCTGGGGCATCAGTTCGACCGAGGCCTGAGTCTTGCCGACATGAGTGGCGGGATGGGGGGGGACGTTTTCGGCAGCGTGGGTAATCGCGAACGGGTGCAGACCGCCTTCTTCACGGCCTTGTTTTCGGTCATGGGGCATGTGGCCAAGGCCGATGGCCGGGTCACTGAAGATGAAATTGCCATGGCGCGTCACCTCATGCAACAAATGGCGCTGGGCGAGGCGCAGCGTAGGCTGGCGATTGAGCTGTTCAACAAAGGCAAGCAGGCGGATTTTGATCTGGAGAGCGTGATCCAGCAGTTCCGGCAGGAATGTCACCGCCGCCGCACCCTGATGCAGATGTTCATGGAAACCCTGTTGCATGCCGCTTATGCCGACAATGTGCTGGATCCCTCGGAACAGCGTTTGCTGGAACATATCAGCGAGATGCTGGGTTTCTCACGCATGTTCTATCAGCAAATGCATGCGCGGGTTCGGGCGCAACGTTATTTTCATACGGGGGGTGAGGCACCCTCGCCTGAAAAACAGTTGCAGGAAGCCTATGAGATGCTGGGAATCCGTGCTGATGCCAGCGATGCGGAGATCAAAAAAACCTATCGCCGGTTGATGAACCAGCACCACCCCGACAAACTGGTGTCCAAAGGCCTGCCGGAAGAAATGATCAAACTTGCTACGGAGAAAACACAGAAGATCAAGGCTGCTTACGAAACCATTAAAAAAGCACGTAAATTTTAAGAAAAGAAATTAACCCGCCGCCTGGTGGGTACGGTTTTTATGCACCACAGGCACTTCTTTCGGTCGCCCAGCTCTTGTGCCCCCAGCCACGTGTACAGAAAAGCGATGAATCACTGTCAATATCGTACTTTATAGCGTATTGTTAATAATACGCTATAAAGTACTTTAGAGGGGATGACTGATGACAAGCATTACAGCGAATGAATTAAAAACCAAGGGTATTTCCGTGGTAGAAAATGCGTTGCGTGGTGGCGATGAAGCCGTTATTACCGTGCGCGGTAAGGAGAAATATGTTGTGATCGAAATGAATAAATACAGCAAACTGAGAGATTATGAACTGGAAATCGCTTTACTCGAAGCCAGAGCCGATCTGGCAGCAGGTCGTGTTAAACGGGAGAGTGTTGATGCACATGTGAAACGGATAACCGATTAGTGATATATACGCTTATTTATCCCGACAGTTACATCAGACGGGCAAAGAAATTTTTATGCAAACATCCTGAGATACACAGCCAATATCGTAAAACACTTGGGCTGTTAGAGATTGACCCTCATCATCCCTCACTACGCTTGCATAAACTGGAAGGGCGGTTAAAAGATCTGTCATCGGTATCCATCAATATGAGCTATCGAATCGTGCTGGAACTGGAGATCAAAGATAAAGAAATCACATTGATTAGGTGAGGCGCATCGCAGGTATACTCGGTATGTTAATTTCAAAAAAGGTTGGCGCGGGCATTTGTGGCAAGAGCGTTTTCACTCGTTTCCAATGGATGAAAAATATCTGCTGGCGACAGTGCGCTATGTTGAATTAAATCCGGTAAAAGCAAAGATGTAAAGAAAGGGGTCGGAGTGATTTAAAATAATAAATCACTCCGACCTCTTTAATCGTAATCGAATGGGTTCAGTAACGCTACACCGGTTCCCGCAAAATCGTTCACATTGCGAGTAACCAGAGTTAAATCGTGGATCAGTGCCGTGGCAGCAATTTGTTTATCTAATGCATTTTCATAATGAGGCACACGCAAACGTCCCCATACCTGTGACTCCTCCGCCGTAAAATCAAGAATGTTGTCTGCATAGTCTGTCAGTATTGTCTGTAACCAGGTTTCCA
>CAZQVV010000214.1:0-2191 GCA_964596835.1 uncultured Thiohalophilus sp.
TGTGTGTTCGACTGTCCTGAATTGTACCCCTGGTTTTTCATGCTTCCTCGAAATCTCTTGACGACATATACGGCCAAAGTCTCGTCGTTTATGGAGTACGGCCAGCACGAAGATATCCTGTTTTTTGATCTCGTAGAGGATGCGGTAGGAATACAGTGATAGTTCCCTGATGTCCTCGTTGTTGAGTTTCGGCACTTTCTTTCCCATACGGGGTAACTGGTCGAGGACATCCGCCTTTGCCGCAATATCCTGGGTACTGGGTAACCTTTTTGGCGTAGTGGCGGGAGTCGTGGATAGATCGAAGATCGGCCCTGACTGGTTTCGACCAGATCACCATGAATCGATCTCACGCCTGAGTTCCTTGCTGTTGATCGTGTGGCCCTGTTCGACGGCTTCCTGTCCCTTGCGAGTTTTATCCAGCACATAGAGCTGGTACATGATCTCATCCATGTCGGTGTCGTCGGGTAGCTGGGCGATAGTGTTAATAGCTTCTTTTTTGAGGAGTTCCATAGTGATGACCTCGATCTAGATTGGGTGCAGATCTTCTGATACCACGAAGTAGTACTATAAATTCAATGAGTAAGGGTTGAAAATCAAAGAAAAAAAGATCAAGATACGGGTTTATAAGTTTCTGACATTCATAACCCCACAAAAAGCCCTCTCTTATGAACATAGCATACCCAAACTCAAACGAGTTTTCATTTTTTTCTGGCGATCAAGAGCAACTTGAGCAATTAATCCCGCAATTACAGTCAGAACAAAAGCAAAAGGGTATCAGGTCTTGCAATGCCATATTTTTAAAAAAGGGACGGAGGGAATATAATTTTAACCCGTTTATAAAAACCCGGCTAAGCCGGGTTTGTTGTTTGTGATGGATGCGGGTTACTTCAGCGATTCAATCATATCAATATCTTTGCGCAGTAAATCATTAACCAGTTGGTTCAGTTCAATGCCTTTGGACTGGGCTTTCTTTTTAAAATACGCCAGCACTTCATTATCCAGATAAACGGGTAAGTTCAGTTCGGCATTGTTCTGAAAGAACTTGCCGCGCGTGGCGTTGGAAAAGTCGTATTCAGTTTTCATAGTGTTGACCCGTATTGCTGTTGCTCATGTTTGGTGAGGTGGCAGATTTATTTTGGTCGCAAACCCCACCAGGCCTCGTAAGTGCGGGGTTTGCGATCAGGCATTCAGAAACTGATCCGTTGTCATATCCGCCTGCCTGAGAATGGCTCTCAAGGTTCCTTTTGGCATGTCGCCGGGAAGGGTGGTGTACTTGTCGGTTGCCGGGTTAAACCAGATCTCATGGCTGCCTGCGGCCTGAGAGTTAAATTCGAAGCCCCGCTTTATAATATGCCGATACTTGAAGCCTGCCAGTCTGCCCATCAGGTACCCAGGATCAGCGGATAATCAAACGAATCTTTGGCCGATGCCAGCGTGGCCTGTTGATGCCGTTCGGCTTGCGCTTCCAGCAACTTCCTGGCGACATCGCGGGCGATTTCCAGCGTCTCGGTGATGGTGCGTCCCTGAACCACCAGGCCCGGAATGTCATCACTGGTGGCCAGGTAAACACCTTCCGGCAACTTCTCGATATGTACATTTGCAATTTGTTCCATAAAGATTACTCCGCATCAAGCCACATTGTTGCCCATCATGTTTTCCAGTTTTTTTTTGGTCAGAAAGGCATTAAGAAATTCTTTCCCCAGGTGCTTATCCGTTTCGTTTAATCGTTCGACCTCCTTGAATTGCATCAGCAACTCGCGATCCTCAAAGGTTGTCTTGGCGACTTCATCAGTGCGCCCTTCCATCAAAAAATCACCTGAGACCCCAGCCGGATCAATGTCTCGGCGGTCGGTTTTGACTGTCCGCGTTCATAGCGGCCGATGTGGTTGTAATGCACACCAACCTCTTTAGCCAGCTCGGTCTGTGATAGCCCCTGCTGTGTTCGCAGTTGTTTTAATCGGGATGCAAAATTGCTCATTGCTAGCAGGTATTCCAACCAAAAGGATTGACTGATAGCGGATAAACTAAATAGGTGTTCCGAATTCCTGTCGAGCAAATTAACCTCATGAGGATGGATTTTGCACCGTGGGGGCTGCGCCATCAATAGCATGCATGTTAGATTTTGCACTCATCATGTTGGATTGTAAATTTTTCCTTTTTGTTGAGCAGCGGGCGAGGTCACGGCCATGAT
>CAZQVV010000215.1:0-2075 GCA_964596835.1 uncultured Thiohalophilus sp.
ACTATTAATCGTTGCATAAGTATTCGCACCATACCTCGTTCCCACGCTCCTGCGTGGGAACGCATAGGGTGACGACGTAAGCTGAGGTATGGGTTCCCACGCAGGAACGTGGGAACCGGAATAAATCTGAGGGGTGAGTCGTTACCATGCGGATACTTGTGCAACGATTAATATCAGGGACATGATAGCCGAGAGGGAGGTAATGGAGTTGGCCTATGACTGAAACAGTCGATTTTCTCTCCGCCTGGCTGGCGCTTAATCGTGCGCCCCATCTGGGCCCGCTTAGCATCCAGCGGCTGTTGAAACATTATCCTTCTGCCGTGGAGATTTTCGCCGCCTCCCCCACCGAGCTGGCGGCCTGTGGGCTGAATAACCGGCAGGTTGACAGTCTTTTGACGCCGGATTGGGCGGGGGTGGAAATCGATCTGCGCTGGCAGGAACAGGACCGGGCCCGAATCTATGTGCTGAGTGATGAGAATTATCCTGCCTTGTTACGCCAGATCCCGGATCCGCCCCCCGTGCTTTATCTTTTCGGTCATCCAGAAGTGGCCAGTCTTCAGCAGATTGCCATGGTGGGCAGCCGTACGCCTACGCCGATGGGCAGGGAGACCGCGCATGAATTTGGCGCCCATCTGGCCGCGTTGGGGTGGGTAGTGACCAGCGGTCTGGCGCATGGTATTGATGCCGCTGCCCATCGGGGGGCCATGTCTGTTGGCGGCATGAGTATTGCCGTGACGGGCACAGGGCTGGATCGGGTTTATCCCGCCCGCCACCACGAGCTCGCGCACGAGATCGCCGAGAAGGGTGTATTAATTTCTGAGTTTCCCCTGGGCAGCCCGCCTCGACCGGGACATTTTCCGCGTCGTAACCGTATTATCAGCGGTCTTTCACGGGCGGTGTTGGTGGTGGAAGCGGCACTGCGCAGCGGTTCGCTGATCACGGCCAGACTGGCATTGGAACAAGGACGAGACGTGTTTGCGGTGCCGGGATCGATCCGTAATTCTCAAGCCAAGGGCTGTAATACCCTGATTCAAGAAGGGGCGAAGCTGGTGGAGACGGTTCAGGATATTGTTGAAGAATTTCCGGATTTTATTACCGAAGACCCTGAGGAACCCATAGAAGATAATCTTGCCACAGGTTTTGAACTGGACGGGGATTACAGTAAAGTGTTAGACAATGTGGGTTATGAGCCTACCTCAGTGGATAAAGTCGTCGAAAGAAGTGGATTGACTGTGGACGCGGTTTGCTCCATGCTCTTGGTACTGGAATTGCAAGGTTATGTTGCAACAATGTCAGGTGGACGCTATTGTTTGATCCGCTGAGGAAAAAGCCATGAAAGAAAACGTGCTCGACGTATTGATGTACCTGTTTGAGAATTATATGAGCGACGATATCGAGTTTGACACAGATGAAGAATCCCTGCGGATCGAATTACAGGAAGCCGGGTTTCAGAGTATAGAAATCAGCAAGGCCTTTGAATGGCTTGAAGGTCTGGTGGCACTACAGGATTTTCCCGAAAAACTGTTACTGGTCAATACCACTTCGATACGCCTCTATACGGATGATGAAGTCGAAAAGATAGACCTGGATGCGCGGGGTTTTCTGATGTTTTTGGAGCAGGCGGGCGTGCTCGATCATCACACCCGTGAAATGGTCATCGACCGGGTGATGGCGCTGGATGAAGACGAAATCGACATCGAACAGTTGAAGTGGGTCACGCTCATGGTGTTGTTCAACCAGCCTGGCCGTGAAGCGGCGTTTGCCTGGATGGAAGATCTGGTTTTTGAGGAAGCCCCCGGCATTGTTCACTAGGACATAAACATAGTTGAATCCACCATGCCCGCTTTTGCGGGCATTTGCTTTTTATCGGTTAGTACCTTAGAAGCGCTGATTAATTTCACCGTTCGTGGTGAGCTTGTCGAACCATAAACAACGGACATAATAAAATCAGCATGTTAAAAGTCACACCCTTCGACAGGGCTCAGGGCGAACGGAATTAATCTCTTTCAGGGTGTCATTCCCCGCTGCTTGCAGCGAGAAACAGTAGGATGGGTAGAGCGAAGCGCGAAGTCCAG
>CAZQVV010000216.1:0-2059 GCA_964596835.1 uncultured Thiohalophilus sp.
TTATCAATAGGTTAAGACGTTCTTGGAGTAAAAAAATAAAATAAGCTCGGTCTAATTCAAATAATTGCGCTCATTATAGGATGCTTTATGATTGATTGCCAAGCATCAGTTTTTGCGCAAATGGGTTCAGATTCTACAAGAGCCACCTCAATGAACCGCTATTTCTCCGCGATAGCGGCTTCGTCCAACAACACGTTGAACAATTGTAACCGATTTTCCATCTTGCATCAGGCGTACTCTCTCCTGTTCAACTGGGCGCGTATGTTGCCGATATATCCCTTAATGAACCAGACAAGATTGAACCACAGAGGAAAGGCAAAGAGAAGTAGCCCATTTTTTGAATGCCTCTGCGCTCTCTGTGGTAAATAATTCAGCTTTTTGTATGATTTCAAGCCCCCATGTTTTTCAGGATCAGTGTAAGGCAGCCAAGGCAGCTTCAGGCGCCTTATCCAGCACCTTAAGCAGCGCCTTTGCAGCGCCTGTCGGGTGCCGTTTTCCTTGCTCCCAGTTGCGAATCGTGTCGAGAGAAACATCTATCCGTTTGGCAAATTCGGCTTGACTGAATCCGAGCCGCATACGTACACGCCGTGCAAACCTGGCGGCGTCTTGAATGGCTGCCGCCTCATCCGCAGCCTTATGCCGAGCGATATCCTGCTCGGTCGTTGCATCAACCCGAGCCGTATCGATACGCCCGCGAGCCAGGGAAGCAGGGGCTTCCGGATCAATCGTCATGCGTACGGTTTTCATATTGCTTCTCCTCTCTTTGGTTGGCCTTGCGTGCAGAAATGATGCGCATTACGTCATGCCGCAGGGTATAGATCACTACAAACAGACGACCGTCAATGCTGCCCACCAGTTGGTAGCGAACCTCGCCATAGCTGTGTCGTGTGTCCTCTCGAAGGAGCCGATTCGGGTCGAAGAACGCGTGAGCAGCGAAGACGAAGTCAAACCCGCGCTCCAGAAAACATGCCTCACTCTTCAATTGGTCCCACTCAAATTTCATGTGAGAAGTGTAGTTCAGTGAACCACTTCTGGCAAGGAGGGGCCACACTTCTGCCAGCACCAGACATCTGCGCACATCGGGACGCTTCCAAATTTCATTCGTGGAAATCCGTGTGCGTCAGTTTACGAGGTCAGCCTGGCATTTATGGGTGCAAACTAAAAAACTGACCTTAATGATCTGTTGATCAGGCGGCTAACCGATCCCCTAAATCGACTCAACCGGAACACCTTGAACCACAGAGGTCACAGCGGAGAAACAAAGAGAAGTACTCCATTTTTTGAATGCCTCTGTGCTCTCTGTGGTGAAAATTTCTTGTGCTTTTCGCATCAGGCGCGCCACTTCCTGTTAAATGTTATCTTGATGGGAACAGGTCTACCTGGATAATACGATGAAGCTGTTGAAAATGTTTATCCAGTGAGTAAACAGCATAATCATTCTGTAGTGCATTCTGAGCAATGATCAGATCCGGAATACCCATGCCATTTGTACCCGCGACCAGACATTGCATCTGAAAATATATAATCTCTTTCCAGTTGATGGAAAGCGATTTTTTGTTAATCTGTTCAAGCAGTCCAATGATCTGGTATTGCTTCTTGATTTTCATAAACGGTATGAGTTCGGCAAGGATCATATCATTCGTTACTATCAGATCCTCATCAATCAAAATATCCAGTCGGGATGAAGGTTCGCCTGTTCTGAAATAATCAATCCATATCGAACTATCCACCAGAACCTGCATCAACCACGCCCTCTAATGATATCCATATCAATCTGTAAATCCAGTTTCCCCTTGTAGGCCTTTAATTTACTGATATTTCGCTTCCTGACTAACTCTTCAAGAGCAATAGTTATGACTCTGGTTTTAGTTTTGGCATGAGCAACTTCCATCGCTTCGCTTATCAGACTTTCAGGCAAATCCAGTGTTGTTCGCATAACGACTCCTTATATCACTATATGCATAGAATATGCCATTAATGCATAAAGATCAAGTTATAGTGGATCCAAAATTCAGGACAGGTTCTTAAGGTAGATTCAAGGGTATTGTTTCTCTCCAGA
>CAZQVV010000217.1:0-2040 GCA_964596835.1 uncultured Thiohalophilus sp.
TGTGTGGCTCTAAGAGATGTCGCGGTAGGATTACAGGATGGAAAGATTTACCAGACAAAAAGAAGAAAGAGTATGAAGGCTTTGCAGCTCCTTACCTGCTTGAGTTGGATGTCAAGCATTCTTGTGAGAAAGTGTAGGGTATCACTGCTGTCCGGTTAAACGATGCCAAGCTTAAGTGATAGCCAAGGGTCAGGCAGCGCACCCAATTGATCTGCAACGCTGCCAGCACCTCGGTTCGGCGCTGATGGCCACCAGATCCGGGTTGGCCTCCGCCACCTCGGTCACGGCGGCTGCAAGCGATAACGGCTCGGCATGAAGCGGCGCACCGGCAAACACAAAAGGGTTGTGGTAAGTCGCCACTTACGACTCTTTTTATAGGCCCCTGTCCATTAGTCGTGAGCACAACACTCTCCCCGACACCAGATGCAGTGACAGTCGATATGATTACAGGTGATATCTTTGCGACGGCTTTCGTAGCGGCGTCTGGCCCACGGGCCGAGCAGACGTTTGAGCAGCGTCGCTTGATACTGCCTGCGTAACGATTGGCGCAGATTCGGTTTGGCGCTCTGACGACGCAAAAACCAGCTGTAACCGCGATTGCCCAGCAGGGAAAACAGGGCGCGGTTGACCACCGAAGTCTGCATCTGTGGTCGCAGTTCTCGCTGCCAAAGCGTGTTGTAGTTCTCTCCATTCAACAGGCTTTGCGCCGCCAACACGCCGGAGTGAATCGCCAGCCGCATACCAAACCCCCACAGCGTATCCTGAAAGCCGGCCTGCTCACCCACTCGCGGATGGGTACCGCTGTAGGCACTGGCCGGAATATGAAAATTGCCGCTGCCGCCGTGGGGTTGAGGGTTTGTCATCGTCAGGCCGAGCAACTGTTCAAACGCTTTTACAGTGCGCTGCACATAAAGTTTCTCCTGTTTGAAACCGGAAAACATGCAACTTTTAATGGTGCCCTTGCCGTTCATTACCAATAGATAGGCGTAACCCCGTGGCGCGAGTTCGTCGTCACAAATCACCCAGTAGCCATCCGCCATATCCGTCTCAAAGTGATAGCCCACGGCAATGGCATCGGCGGCGCACGGCCCGGCAGAGAGGATGCCCTCACCCGCCATGTGGCGCAGACGACTGTTGAAACGTACCTCCACACCGAGAGATTGCGCCTGTTGCAACAGAGCGCTGTCGAGTGTGCCAGGGCCAGGGCCGCGCTCAATCAAGTAAAAGAGTGGTTCGTTACTTTTGATCTCATAAGCGTTTCTGGCAGGGTCAAACACCGTACCGTTGCCACTGGGCATGGCGGTAAAATCTGTCGTTAAACCCAGGGATGCGAACACCTTGAGTACGTCTTCTTCGGTGGTCCAGTTTTCCAGCCCCTGGAAATCACCGTCAAAACGGTGACCCACCTCTTTTTGCATTTCGTGCACCACCACCTGGCGTCCCGCACGGGCCAGGGTGATTGCCGCCGCCAATCCAGCCGGGCCGGCACCAGCGATCTCGACCAGGGCTTCTGAGTGAATCGTGTTGTTTGTTGTCATCATCGTCTGATTTCCCGCAAAGATGACAGAATCAATTCTCGCATCGTAACATTTGCCCTCGGACAACCCGACCCACCGTCGCCAGATGCGGGCCATATATTCTGCATATTTCGCGGTAACCATACGCCCCAGTGGCATAAGCGGAATAAATGGCATCATTGCGCGCATGATGCTTGGCCGGCAATTTTTGCCGGCGTGGGGGGATAGGTGCTCGGTTTTGTGCTCGCGATATGCTCAATTCATCGCCTTGTATGCCTGCCTTTCGCGGTACCCATTTCACAACTTTCATCACCAACTCGAAAATCGCTTCGTGCCGATCATCGCGTGAGGTCACATGATAAAGAGGGCGGAAAATTCCATACGAAGGGGGCTTGCCATAGGCTTTAGTTTACGTCGGCCACGGGGATATCACAATACGAGAACTGACCCCCATTCTTGTGTAACTATTTGTTTTTGTTGGAAATGGCGCGCCCTAGAGGATTCGAACCTCTGACCTCAGCCT
>CAZQVV010000218.1:0-1977 GCA_964596835.1 uncultured Thiohalophilus sp.
GCAGGCACATCAACATAAAATATTGGCGTTTATTCGCGTTCATTGGCGGATATTCCTTATTATCTGCTTAATGTTAAGCATTATTTTGTGGGGATCCCTCAGTACTCAGAGTTTATCCAGCTTTTTATTTATGCCAAACGTCACTATTGCCCAAACACTACTCGCCTGGTTCGACCAGTATGGCCGCCACGATCTGCCCTGGCAGCATCCACGCACGCCCTATCGGGTCTGGGTATCAGAAATCATGCTACAGCAGACTCAGGTCGCCACAGTCATCCCCTATTTCACACGCTTCATGAACAGCTTCCCGGATATTAGCCAGCTTGCCGGGGCGAGTGAGGATAATGTCATGCAGCACTGGAGTGGCCTGGGCTACTACGCCCGCGCCCGCAATCTGCACAAGGCCGCCCGGCACATCCTTGAAAATCACGCAGGTGTTTTTCCTGAGAACATCGATGAGGTTCTGGCTCTGCCCGGAATCGGGCGGTCCACAGCTGCAGCCATTCTGGCCCAGGCCTACGGACAACGTCACGCTATTCTTGATGGCAACGTGAAGCGAGTACTCACCCGCCTCTATGCCCTCGAAGGCTGGCCCGGGCAGAAAACCATCGAAAACCAGCTTTGGATCCTTAGTGAGAATATCACCCCCCGGCAGCGGCCAGCTGACTACACCCAGGCTATCATGGACTTTGGTGCCACGCTTTGCCGCCGCAGCCAGCCCTGTTGCGGCGACTGCCCTATCTCAGACCACTGCCAGGCCTTCCAGCAAGACCAACCGCAACGCTACCCCAGCCCCAAACCCCGCACGTCTCCTTTGCCCATAAAAACCACTCGTATGCTCCTGCTCAAAGATGAGCAGGGTCGCGTGCTACTGTTAAAACGTCCTCCCAGCGGCATCTGGGGCAGCCTCTGGAGCCTGCCGGAATGCAATCATGGCGAGGATATTGCGGCCTTCTGCCGTAAGCAACTTGGAATCGAGGTGAAAAGCGTGAAAACCGGCCAGGTGCTGCGTCACAGCTTCAGCCACTTTCACCTCGACATCACCCCCGTCAGCGCCCACGCCCACCCCGCCGATCATGCCGTGATGGCGTCCGATGAAAGAGTCTGGTATAACAGCTGCCGGCCTGATAGCCACGGTCTGCCTGCGCCGGTAAAACGCTTGCTTGAACCTGGAAACCGCAGTTGACCGCGACTGCATGAGACTAACAAGTTACTAATAAGTACGTTGATTATGCGACATATAAATCATCTTTAAAGCCTGAGTTATTCCCACGAATTTTTACTGGTTCCCACGCGGAGCGTGGGAACGAGAATTTCGTGTCGCATAATCAGTAACCCCAATTAGTATGTTGAAAGGAAAAAACGGCTTTGCTATCCATTCACCCAACAGGAGTAACAACTCATGAGCCGCACCGTAAATTGCGTCAAACTGGGCAAAGAAGCCGAAGGGCTGGACAAACCCACCTACCCGGGTGAACTGGGTCAGAAGATTTTTGACCAGGTATCCAAAGAAGCCTGGCAGATGTGGATGGAGCACCAGACCATCATTATCAATGAAAATCGTCTCAGCCCGATAAACCCGGAACATCGCGCCGTGATTGAGGCCGAAATGGAAAAATTCTTATTCGGTGGGCCCTAAGGAAACCCCTGATGAATTCTTCTGTTCGTAGCGTGCCCTTCGACGGGCTTCCTTAGGCAGGGGCCGAACGAAATTAACCGGCGACCCTGAGTGAATTCCAGCTTGACGCAGTCGCCGCAATCACGTTAAATACGCCGCTCCCTATTGAGGGACAAGTTACGAGGGGCAGGGAAAAGCCTCAATTTTCAGTGACAGGATAAAATCAGCAGCAACCACTGTTGTTACCTCGCCACTCGTACCTCGTACCTCGTACCTAAATCTGGCCGGGTAGCTCAGTTGGTAGAGCAGAGGACTGAAAATCCTCGTGTCGGCAGTTCGATTCTGTCCCCGGCCACCAT
>CAZQVV010000219.1:0-1966 GCA_964596835.1 uncultured Thiohalophilus sp.
TGAAGCAGGCCGATTTGATTCCTTCAGGGCAATGAGCAAGCCGTAGGTTGGCGCTGAGCAACGCGAAGCCCAACAATAAGCGGTTTTCGCCTGTTGGGTGACCGAAGTGCCTGTGGTGCTTCGCGTTGCTCAGCGTCCACCTACATTTGTTAGCTGTTTCCTCGATGTAAACTGAATAGATACAAATAACTTTCCTGAGACTAATCATTATGCCACATACTGATACACAGACGAACACGCCCCTCCCAACGTCCTCCTGCATTATGGTGATTTTTGGCGCAGCCGGAGATCTGACCAAACGCAAGCTGTTTCCCGCACTTTACTACCTGTCTGTGGCGAACCGGTTGCCGGAACGTTTCGCGGTGCTGGGCGTCAGTCGGGAAGCGCTCAGCAGTGAAAATTACCGCGAGTTGATGAATACAGAAAGCCGTGCGCACCTTGATGGTGATTATTCAGCAGAGATCTGGGATCGCCTGGTTCAATGTTGCCATTATCTTCAAGGCGACTTTCGTGATCCGGAGGCTTACGAGGCGCTGGCGAAGAAGCTGGGTGAGCTGGATGATCAATGTCAAACAGGAGGCAACTATCTTTTTTACATGGCCACCCCTCCTGCCTTCTTTGGCGATATCGCCGAGCAAATCGTCGGCGCGGGCCTGGCCCACGAAGATGAGGGTCACTGGCGTCGGCTGGTTATCGAAAAACCCTTCGGACGTGATCTGCAATCCGCTCGGGTCCTGAACCGAAAGTTGCTGGAGATGTTTAACGAACGTCAGCTCTATCGAATTGACCATTATCTCGGCAAGGAAACCGTACAGAATTTCCTCGCGTTTCGCTTTGCCAACGGTGTTATCGAACCCATCTGGAACCGCCGTTATATCGACCACGTACAGATCACTGTAGCCGAACCACTGGGGGTTGAAAATCGCGCCAGTTATTATGAAGGCGCCGGAGCCTTACGGGATATGATTCCCAACCATCTGTTGGCGGTACTGGCCATGATCGCCATGGAGCCGCCGATATCCTTCGATGCCGATGAAATTCGCGATGAGCAGGCCAGGGTATTGCGTGCTATCCAGCCGTTGACACCGGAAGATGTGCTGACCCATACGGTGCGTGGACAGTACACGTCGGGCGTGATGGCCGATGGTACGCAGGCGCCGGCTTATCGTCAGGAAACAGGGGTTGCAGAAGATTCACAGACTGAAACCTTTGTTGCAATGAGCCTTATGATCGACAGTTGGCGCTGGGCCGGGGTGCCGTTCTACCTGCGCACGGGAAAACGCATGCCAGGGCGTTTCACCGAGATCGTGGTGCAGTATAAACACGCGCCCAATACGGCCTTCAAACACTCGATTATGAAGGGTAAGCACGTAGAACCCAATGTCATGGTGCTGCGCATACAGCCCAGCGAAGGGATCAGCCTGGGGATTAATGCCAAGGTGCCAGGGCAGACTATGCAGCTGAGTCCGGTAGAAATGAATTTCAGCTATGACGATTATTTCGGTGACGAGCCCAGCACCGGTTACGAAACGCTGATTTATGACTGTATGAAAGGTGATCCCACCCTCTTTAAACGCGCGGACATTATCGAGACCGCCTGGCAGTTGGTGGAGCCGATACTGGATGTCTGGACTGCACTGCCGCCGCGTGATTTCCCGAACTATGCCGCCGGAGAATGGGGGCCGTCAGCGGCCGATGAGCTGCTGCAACGTGACGGCCGCGCATGGCGCATATGTACGGATGCTTGAAAGGCCACGAAACAGGATTTATAGTCCGTAGAATGGCCTTACTCATAATCGAGATATTTCAGTTTAAAATTGTAGCATTATGATTTTCTAAATTCGGGAGGCTTCTGGAGCTCCCTTATTCCCTCCCCTGGCATATTGATGCTGTCCTCACTCTTCCTGCCTCACTTTGACATCCTATTGCGGCTGGCGTAGATTCTTTAGCATAAGTTGCTAAATAG
>CAZQVV010000220.1:0-1905 GCA_964596835.1 uncultured Thiohalophilus sp.
CTTAATGCATCTGCACAGGAAATTAAAATTGGTTTTGTGAACAGCGCACGGGTTTTGAAGGAAGCACCTCAGGCTGAACGGGCACGCGTAAAACTACAATCTGAATTTGCACCACGCGATAAAAAAATTGTTCTCATGCAGAAGACATTGAAAAAACTGGAAGACGAAATGAATCGTGACTCTGCCGTCATGAGTGAACTAGTGAGAAGAAAAGGGGAGCGCAAACTCCTTACTATGAAACGGGATCTCAAGCGAGCCAGGGAAGAGTTCAATGAGGATCTGAACCTGCGTCGAAATGAAGAGTTGAATGACCTACAGCAGAAAGTTTATGAAACGATTGTGTCGTTGGCAAAAGAAGAAAAGTATGATGTTATTCTTGGTGACAGCGTAATGTTCGCCAGTAAACGCGTGGATATCACCGACAAAGTCATTAAACGCCTGAGCAAGAAACGCCTGGGCAAGTAGACCTGATAATTTTCAGGAAATACTGATACCGTTCGCCCTGAGCCTTGTCGAACAAGGTTCCTCACGAATGCTTCGACCAGCCCCATGAGGTGGGCACGTTTTTTGTGCGCTACAGGTATTTCCTTCGGTCGCCCACGCGAAATATTTTTGCAAATAAAAACAGCTGCGGAGAGAGCGTCTGTGAATTCAATGGATATTAATGGAATACTGAAGTACCTGCCTCATCGTTACCCCTTTCTGTTAATTGATCGGGTTCTGGATTACAACGCCAGTGAGTATCTTCTGGCGATCAAGAATGTCTCCTATAACGAACCGCATTTTACCGGTCACTTTCCCCGACGTCCGGTGATGCCGGGTGTGCTCATTACCGAATGTCTGGCCCAGGCGACGGCTATTCTTGCCGCTATCAGCACCAGCCGCACGGATGATGGCAACAGCCTTTTTTATCTTGCCGGGATTGATAAAGCTCGTTTTAAGCGCCAGGTTGAGCCGGGGGATCAGTTACAGTTGCGGATTGATTTTATCAAAGAACGGCGTGGGATCTGGAAATTTGCAACCCAGGCAACGGTGGAAGGTCAGCTTGCCTGCACGGCTGACATCACCTGCGCTGAGCGGGAGATCTGATGAGTATCGACCCGCGCGCCATCATTGATCCTGATGCGAATCTGGCCGAAGATGTCAGTGTCGGCCCCTTTTCTATTATCGGCGCAAATGTTGAAATAGGCGAAGGAAGCTGGATTGGCCCCCATGTTGTCATCAATGGACCCACGACAATCGGCTGCAACAATCGTATTTTTCAGTTTGCCTCCATTGGTGAGGCGCCACAGGATAAAAAATTTCACGGTGAAGACTCAAAACTTGTTATCGGGGATGGCAATACCATCCGTGAATTTGTCACCATTCATCGCGGGACCGAAGATGGCGGGGGACTAACCTCAATCGGCAACGACAACTGGTTGATGGCCTATATCCATATCGCGCATGACTGCATTATTGCCAATCACACTGTTTTTTCCAACGGCGCCTCTCTGGCGGGACATGTGCAGGTGGATGACTACGCTGTCCTGGGCGGTTTCACGCTGATACATCAGTTCTGTCATATCGGCATGCACGCCTTCTGCGGCATGGCCAGTGCCATTGGTAAGGACGTTACACCCTATACGCTGGTAAATGGCAACCCTGCACACCCTCATGGACTCAATATTGAAGGACTGAAACGGCAGGGTTATTCCAGCGATCTTGTTCGGGAGCTACGGGATGCCTATAAAACCGTTTATCGTTCCGGGCTGACCGCTGAAGAAGCACTATCACGTTTAAGTGCAACAGCAGAAAAGCTTGAAGACGTGCGCCTGTTTGCTGAATTTATTAAAAACTCCTGCCGTGGGATTTTACGCTGAATGGCTATTGGTTGATTAGGATTGGGGTCTAGGATTGGGGTCA
>CAZQVV010000221.1:0-1756 GCA_964596835.1 uncultured Thiohalophilus sp.
CGAGGGATGAGCGGCGAGGTAAAACGGAGGGGTTATTCTCGTGGCTCGTCCCTTGCTACCGGGTGTAGGCAGAGGGGATTATTTTTAACCAATCCTGCTGCCATTTGTTTTTACGCTGTAATTTATGCACTTCTGCCAGCGTATTCTTTTGCAGTTTGTGAATCAGAACCTGGAGACGTTTTTTTTGCGCCATCAAGGTGGGATAGTCGGGATGGTTGGGGCCGATTTGTTGCAGTATGTTTTTCGCTTTGTGGTAATGTTACCGGATTAACGGCCGTCAACTTTTCATTTGCCTGCGCCTGCCTCATGTCGGAGATCAGATAATTTTCTGTCTCCGGTGCTGTTTTGCAACACGCCCATCGTATACAATGCCGCCGAAGCCAATTCTGAGGAAGTTGCCATGCCGTTGATTCGCCCTTTTGCCGCCCTGCGCCCCGTTCAGGAACATGTGGCTGATGTTATCGCGCCCCCCTATGATGTGTTGAATACGCAGGAAGCCCGCGCCCGAGTGGCGGGTCGCCCTGATAGTTTTCTGCACATTTCCAAGCCGGAAATCGATCTGCCGGAAGGCACGGATCCTTTTGCGCCGCAGGTTTATGCCCAGGGGGCGGAAAATCTGCAACGACTGATAAAAGAGAACATTCTGTTTCGCGAAGCGTCACCCTGTTATTACGTTTATCGCCTGATCATGGGCGAGCATGTGCAGACGGGGTTGGTGGCGGTGGCTTCGGTGAGCGATTACGATAGCAACCGCATTCGCAAGCATGAATTCACTCGCCCGGATAAAGAAGACGATCGGGTACGCCAGATCGACGCTCTGAATGCGCAGACCGGCCCGGTATTTCTCACCTACCGGCACAATGATACGGTGGATGAGGTGGTTGCAAAAGTGGCTGCCGAGGCGCCGGAATATGATTTGCAGGCCGACGATGGTGTGCAGCATACCCTCTGGGTGGTCAATGATGCCGATGATATCCGAACCCTGACAGATACTTTCGATGCGATGGGCTCTCTGTATATCGCCGATGGGCATCACCGCTCTGCCGCGGCTTCACGGGTAGCCGTCATGCGGCGGCAGGCAGGTCAGGCAACCACCGCATCAGATTATTTTCTTTCCGTGATCTTCCCGGATAACCAGATGAAGATTCTGGATTACAACCGGGTAGTGAAAGATCTCAATGGTATGAGTGAGTCTGATTTTCTTGCTGCGGTGGAAAAAAGTTTCGTGCTGGAAAAAAGTGAGAATGCTGTTTCACCCGCCACTACGCAGAAGTTTGGCATGTATCTGGGAAGCAACTGGTACCGTCTGACCATCAGGCCGGAGCGGGTGCCAGGTGATGACCCGGTAGGAAAGCTGGATGTCAGCCTGTTACAGAATAATCTGATCAGCCCTTTGCTGGGCATTGATAATCCCCGCGTGGACAAACGTATTGATTTTGTCGGTGGCATCCGGGGCCTGGCTGAGCTGGAAAAACGGGTGAACTCAGGGGAGATGGCAGTGGCCTTTTCTTTACATCCTACCGTACTGGATGATCTGATGGCGGTGGCCGATGCCAATGAAGTGATGCCGCCCAAGTCCACCTGGTTTGAGCCCAAGCTGGCGGACGGGTTAGTGTCGCATGTGCTGGATGAGAAAGGCTGCTGATTAAGAGGATATCTTTAGTTCAAATAGCTGTTCCAAATACCCGTATACTTTAGGAATTGCCGTTCGTCCTGAGCTTGTCGAAGGAAGCTTGTCGAAGGAAGCTTGTCGAAG
>CAZQVV010000222.1:0-1722 GCA_964596835.1 uncultured Thiohalophilus sp.
AAATGGGGCGTTCCGGTGCATGTTCAGTTGGCCATTATCTGGCAGGAATCCCGCTTCCGTTCTCAGGCCAAGGCGCCCAAAGACACACTGCTCGGTTTTATTCCCTGGGGCCGAAAATCTTCCGCTTACGGTTATGCACAGGTCAAGGATTCCACCTGGGACTGGTACATTAAAAAAACGGGGAACAGGGGTGCAGACCGGGATAATTTCGGAGATGTGACCGACTTTATCGGCTGGTACGGCAACATGTCTCACCAAAGGCTCGGTATTTCCAAATGGGATGCCTACAACCAATATCTGGCCTACCATGAAGGCCAGGGCGGTTTTGCCCGCAAGACCTATCTAAAGAAAAAGTGGCTGATCGGCGTGGCACGCAAGGTGAAGCGAAGGGCAGCGCGGTACCGGGCGCAGATTGCCGCATGCAAGGATGAACTGGAATCGAGCTGGTGGTGGCCGTTTTAACCTTTGACCCGCATGATTCACAATATTGTGCTTTTCAGGTTTTCGCTTTCATCTGATTGTCATCCAGCGATTGCAATAAACTTTCCATGGCTTGAATAGAACACACTTGCCATGCCCCCCGTACCTGTCCGTTATCGCCGCCATAAATGACTGCGCCATGGGTGACAGATATATTTTCAAGTTTGGAAAAAAAGTTCAGGCCTTTAAAATAATCCCGATTGGTCGTTGCTCCGGATTTAATTTCTATAGGGAAAATATCCGATCCTGATGTCAGCAATAAATCCACCTCATGCCCGCCACTATCCCGATAAAATGAAAGATTGCTGCGTTTTCCACGGTTGAGCCTGAACTTCAATGCCTCAACAATGGCCATATTCTCAAAAAGAGAACCGCGCAAAGGGTGGCTGTGTATATGTTTTGTTGACTCCATGCCCAGAAGATAGGAGGCCAGACCTGTATCATAAAAATAGAGTTTTGGTGATTTCACCAGACGTTTTGAGATGTTCGCGTGCCACGGACGCAGTTGAAATATGATATAACTTGCTTCCAGTAAATTGATCCACTCTCTGGCTGTTGCATGTGAAATGCCTGCATCCGCCCCCAGTGAGCTGAGATTAAGTAATTGCCCAACTCTGCCTGCACACAGGCGTACAAATGTTTCAAATACTGCTACATTTTTTAGCTGCACAAGTTGCCTGATGTCACGCTGGACATAGGTTTCAAAATAATCTCCCATGGCCTGCGTAGGGTGTAATTTTTTATCATAAATACGCGGGTAACTACCGGTAAAAATCTGTGTGTCCAGATTGGCATCAATGCCATGCCGTTGAAGTTCGGCCAGACTGCATGGTAATAATTTTAGTAGCCCAACCCTTCCTGCCAATGTTTGGGTCACCGAATGCATGAGCTCAAATTGTTGGCTGCCTGTCAGGATAAATCGACCGGCTTGATCATCTTCATCCACCATGCCCTGAATATATGACAGTAACTCTGGAGCACGCTGTATTTCATCAAGAATTGCGCCATTGGTATAATCAGACAGGAATGATCTGGGATCATCGATGGCATATTGCCTGATATCCGGCATTTCCAGGTTCACATATGCTTTGTCAGGAAAAGTTATTTTGCAAAGTGTTGTTTTTCCACTCTGTCGCGGCCCCGTTATCACAACAACTGGATATTTATCTGCCAGCAAAAGCAGTGTGTTCTTCATATCGCGTTCTATCATACCGGCAAGTATAATACATGTAGATTGAATGT